>NZ_JBEZUT010000117.1:0-24267 GCF_040636595.1 Kitasatospora sp. NPDC036755 | reverse complement strand
CGGTGCGGACACCCGATCCCCGGGGTGTCCGCACCGCCGCGGCGCCGGCGTGCGGGGGCCTCGCTCAGCCGGCGAGGGTCGCGTTCAGGGCGTCGAGGCCGTCGGCGTAGATGCCGGTGAACAGGTCGACGACCTGCTGCTCGGTGGCGCCCTTCGGGTTGAAGCGGCCGGACCACTGGACCTCGGCGGCGTCGGGGCGGCCGGGGACGGCGTGGACGCGGATGGTGGAGACGTAGCCGTCGACCGGGAAGGGGGCCTGGAGGATGGCGTAGCTGTAGTGCCGCTCGGTCTCGTTGAAGTCGACGAGGCGCTCGACGATGACCTCGCCCTCGGGGTTCTTCAGGCTGCGGACGCGGCCGCCCTCGGAGGCGACGCTCTCGGGGATGTAGGGCAGCCAGTCGGGCAGGGCGTCGAAGCCGCCGACGAGGGCCCAGACCTTCTCGGGGGTGGCGGGGACGATGCGGCTGACGGAGGTGGAGGCCATGGTCGTTTCTCCTGTGTACTGCGGTGGGGGTGGTGTACGGGGGCGGTACGGGCGGTCAGGCGCCGGCGGGCAGCGGGGCGGCCGGGCTGACGAGGCCGGCGGCGCGCAGCTCCTGCCAGAACGCGGCGGGGACGCTCTCGTTCAGGGCGGCGACGTCCTCGGCGATGCGGCTGGGCCTGGTGGCGCCGGGGACGGCGGCGGCGGCCACCGGGTGGGCGAGGGAGAACTGCAGGGCGGCGGCCTTGATGGAGACGCCGTGCTTGGCGGTCAGGGCCTTGAGGCGGGAGACCTTGTCCAGGATGTGCTGCGGGGCGGCCTGGTACTCGAAGTGGGCGCCGCCGGCCAGGACGCCGGAGCTGTAGGGGCCGCCGACGACCATGTCGACGCCCTGCTCCTGGGCCATGGGCAGCAGGCGCTGGAGGGCGTGGTCGTGGTCGAGGAGGGTGTAGCGGCCGGCGAGCAGGAAGCCGTCGGGCCGCGGCTCGTCGAGGGCGAGGGTGAGCTCGATCGGCTCGGTCTTGTTGACGCCCAGGCCCCAGGCCTTGATGACGCCCTCGCCGCGCAGGCGGGACAGGACACGGAAGGCGCCGGTGCGGGCCTCCTCGAACTTGGCGAGCCACTGGTCGCCGTGGAAGTCCTGGGCGATGTCGTGGACCCAGACGATGTCCAGGCGGTCGGTGCCCAGGCGCTTGAGGCTGTCCTCGATGGAGCGCTCGGTGGCCTCGGCGGTCCACTCGTGGAGCATCTTGTTGGGGTTGCCGTGCTCGAAGAGGCCGCCCTTCTCGCCGAGGTCGCGGTCGCCCTCCTCCAGCTCGTCGAGGATGACGCGGCCGACCTTGGTGGACAGCACGTACTCGTCGCGCGGCTTGGCGGACAGCACCTCGCCCAGGCGGGTCTCGGACAGGCCCGCGCCGTAGAACGGGGCGGTGTCGAAGTAGCGCACGCCCTGCTCCCAGGCGGCCTCGACGGTGGCGGCGGCCTCCGTGTCGGGGATCGCGCGGAACATGTTGCCCAGGGGGGCGGTGCCGAAGCCGAGCTTGCCGGGGAGGATGTTCTTGAGGGACATGTCAGTGCCTTTGCGGAGCGGGCGGGCGCCTGGGGGGAGGGGGCCCGCCGGGGGTTGCGCACCCACCGAGCGATTGGTGCATGCGCGCCTTACATGCAGGAACAATAGTTGCGTGCGCTGGGTAATGCAAGGGGTGGCCCGCCCGAACCCGCGGGCGGGCCACCGTCGGATCCGTGCCGCGCGGGTCAGGAGGCGGTGAAGGCGACCTGGTCGACGGTCCAGAAGGCGCTGTTGGTGCCGGTGTAGCGGAACTGGAAGCGGGCGGTGGTGGCGCCGGCGGGGACGGTGACGGGGAGGTTCTCGACGGTGTTGAGGTCGCTGCGGTAGGACTTCACCAGCTGCGGGGCGCCGTTGTCGAAGACCACGTAGACGTCGCCGGTCTGCGGCCCGTCGACCTTGTAGTCGGTCGCGAAGGACAGCACGCCGCGGCTCGCGCCGGCCACCGGGTAGGCCGGGCCGACCAGGGTGGAGTCGAACTGGCCGGCGCCGTGCGCCTTGTCGTCCCACTCGTCGGAGTCGGCGACGGCGAACACGTTGCGGGCGCGCACGTTGGTCTCGCGGGACTGGGCGAGCTGGGCGGCGGTCCAGAACTCGTCGGTGGCGAAGGTCCAGCCGCGCCACTCGGTGACGCCGCCGGAGGGCATGCGGGAGTTGTCGATGCTCCAGCCGGCCGGCGGGGTGTGGGTCCAGCCCTTGACGCCGGCCGGGATGCCGCTCTCGTCGGCGCGGGCCTGCAGGCTCGGGCGCAGCGCGTCGAAGGCGTCGGGGACGATCTCGTCGATGGGGCGGCCGTCGAGCTTCCAGGCGGGGTCGACGGGGGCGCCCTCGTGCTTGAGGACGGTGGGGGCGATGTCGACGGGCTTGACGTCGTAGCGGTGCGAGCCGGGGGTGTAGCCGGCGCCGTCGGCGATCAGGAAGGTCTGGCGCTCGTTGGCGCTGTTGCCGCCGTGGCCGCCGGCGTCGGTGTGGCCGTGGTCGGTGGTGACGATGACCAGCCAGTCCTCGGAGGCGTACGCGGGGCGGGACTTGACGGCCTGGAGGACCTGGCCGACGAGGGTGTCGGCGCTGTGGAGGGCGGCCGCGTACTCGGGGCTGGTGCCGCCGTGGTTGTGGCCGGCCTCGTCGACCTGGTCGAAGTGGAGGAAGGTGGTGTCGGGGTTGCCGTGGGAGAGGAAGTCGACGGCGTCGGCGGCGGTCTTGGTGTCGTTCTCGCCCTCCTGGAGGCGCAGGTCGGCGCGGCCGTTGAAGACGTTGCCGGCGATGGGGTTCCAGGAGCCGATCACCAGGGTGGAGGTGGCGGGGTCAGCGTTCTCCAGGCGGGTGGCGAAGTCGGGGTAGAGGTCGAAGCGGGAGCCGGTGAAGGCGTTGTCCTTGACCTGGTGCTTGTCGGGCCACACGCCGGTGGCGATGGTCGACCAGCCGGGGCCGGAGAGGGTGGGGGCGAGCGGGTTGGCGTAGAGGTTGCTGGTGGCGGTCATGCCGCCGGCCATCAGGGCCTTGAGGGTGGGGGCGTCGGCGGTGAGCAGCTTGTCGTAGCGGGTGCCGTCGACGCCGATGACCAGGGTCTTGGCGCGCTTGGTGCCGTTCGGCAGGCCCCGGTACGGGCCGTCCGCCGCGGCGCCGGCCGTGGTGGCGGCGGTGGCGGAGGAGGCCGTGGCGGACAGCGGGATCAGCGCGGCGACGGTGGTGGCGACCGTGACGGCGGCCAGGGCGGCGGTGCGGGCGGAGCGGGAGGTGGGGCGGGAGGTGCGCAACGGAGGACTCCCAACGGATCGTCAGTGCGGTGCGGTGGCACCGGGAGTGAGGATGGGTCGGGCGGGCGAGGGCGGCGCCTCGGCGAGTCCACGGTTGTATGAACAACCGCCGAAAATTCGGTCCAGACCCGTTACTCTTCCGTGATCATCGACCCTGTGGGCCGTACGGGCGCCCGCGGGGCCCGCGGGGCGGTCGATAGGCTTGGGCGGTGAGCCACCCCACCCCCCGGACCGTCCCCGAGCCCGCCCGCGCCGGTGTCCCCGAGCACGGCCGGGTGCCCAAGTACTACCTGGTCAAGGCCCGCCTGGAGGAGCTGATCGCCGAGCTGGGCGCGGGCGGGCGGCTGCCCACCGAGGCCGATCTGGCGCAGCGCCACGGCGTCGCCCGGGCCACCGTGCGCCAGGCGCTGCGCGATCTGCTGCTGGAGGGCCGGCTGCGCCGGCAGGGCCGGGGCACGGTGGTGGCCGGTCCGAAGATCGAGCAGCCGCTGTCCCTGAGCAGCTACACCGAGGGCGTCTCGCGCCAGGGCCTGCGCCCCGGGCGCACCCTGATCGCCCTGGACCGGCTGCCCGCCGACGCGGCGATGGCCCGGCTCCTGGAGGTCCCCGAGGGCGAGCCGCTGTGGCACCTGGAGCGGGTGCTGCGCGCGGACGAGGAGCGCGTGGGGCTGGAGTCCACGTACGTGCCGGTCGCCCGGGTGCCCGCGCTGGATCGGGACTTCGACCCCGAGGGGTCCTTCTACGGGTACCTGCGCGAGCAGGGGGTGGGCATCGGCGCCGCCGACGAGCGGATCGAGACGGTGCTGGCCACCCCGCGCGAGGCGCTGCTGGTCGGCACCCCGCCGGCGCTGCCGATGCTGCTGCTGCACCGCCGCAGTCTGGACGGCGCGGGGCGTCCGCTGGAGCAGGTGCGCACCCTCTACCGCGGCGACCGGTTCTGCTTCACCCTCGCCCTCGGCGCCCCTAACGCGGACCGGGCCGGCGGGAACTGACGCCGCCGCCCCCGGACCGGCCCCGGTACCGCCCCGAGCCGCTCCCGGGCCCGCCGCCCCCGGACCGGCCCGAGCCCGCCCCGGGCCTCCGCCCCGGGCCTCCGCCCGGGGCCCCGGGCGGAGGCCGCCCGCCCCGACCTTGTAGGTTGCGGTGTCACCGAACGCAAGGTGCCGGTGACGCCGGGTGGGGAGGGGAGCCCGACCGGGCGGGAAGGGGACGGACCCCGGAAGGAAAGGGCGGACAGTGGCCACGAGCACGGAGAGCGTGTTCCGCAGCGACGGCGTACCCGTGAAGGAACGGTTCGACTGCTGGCGGGAGCTGGTCGGCCGCACCCGGGACAGCGAGGTGACCAGCGACCACCGCGACGACTTCCGGGCGGAGATGCGGCGCCTGGAGCTCGGGCCGGTGACCCTCCTGCGGACCTCCTTCCCGCCGACCCGCTTCCAGCGCACCGCGCGGCGGGTGCGCCGCTCGGACCTCGGGGTGTTCCACCTGACCCTGCTGCTCGACGGAGGCTTCGCCCTGAGCCGCGACACCGGGCCCACCGAGACCTTCGTCCCCGGCAACCTCCACATGCTCGACAGCTCCCACCCGTTCGACCTGCGGGCCTTCGGCACCCGCGCCGGCCAGGCCCCGGCGGAGCGCCGGATCGAAGCCGTCGGCGTCGACTTCCCCACCGACCTGCTGCCGCTGCCGCCGCACCGGGTGCAGGAGCTGCTGGGCCGCGGCTTCTCCTCCCGGGAGGGCAGCTGCGCGCTGCTGGCGGACTTCCTCGTCGGCCTCGACCGGCAGGCCGCCGTCCTGGGCCCGGTCGAGACCCCGCGCCTGGGCGGCGTCGTGGTCGACCTGGTGGCCGCCTGGCTCGCCCGGGAGCTGGACGCCGAGGCCGCCGTGCCCGACGACACCCGCCGGCGGGCCCTGGTGGAGAACGTCCGGGCCTTCGTGGCGCGCAACCTGCACGACCCGGAGCTGACGCCCGCCGTGATCGCGGCCGCCCACCACATCTCCGTCAGCTACCTGCACCGCCTGTTCGGCCGGGAGTCCGGCGGCGAGACCGTCGCCGCCTTCGTCCGCCGCCGCCGGCTGGAGCGCGCCCACCGCGAGCTGGCCGACCCCGCGCTGCGCGACCTGCCCGTCCACGCCGTCGCCGCCCGCTGCGGCCTGCCCCGCGCCGCCGAGTTCAGCCGCGCCTTCAAGGCCGCGTACGGCCTCTCCCCCCGCGAGCACCGGCTGCGCTCCTCGTACCGGCGGGGCTGAGGGCGCGCGAACCCCGCACCGCGAGCACCCGGCGCGCAGGAACGGGCGGGAAGGCCCCACCTGTGCACGCAGTGCCAAGAACTGTCGACTCGGTGCCAACACGGCGGGGGCCTTCTCCTGACATCCTCCACGAGGGACACCGCGCAGCGGAACACTGATTCCGTTCCCGCGCCGGCGGTCCGGCACGCCACGGGGGAGCGCGCCGGACCGCCGGTCCCGTTCCCCGGGGCCGCGGCCGGCCGGCGGGCGGGCCGGAAAGGGCGGACTCCCCCGCGGCCGTCACGGGCGCGCGGTCGACCCGTCCTGCGTCCGTGTGTCCTCCCGCGTCCAGGCGCCGGCGCCGAGGCGTCCGGTGGTGCCGAGGTCGAGTTCCGGGACGACCATCACGGGGGCCGCGCCGGGCGTGGCGCGCACCCGCACGTAGGGGGCGTTCTGCGGGGTGCCGGCCTCGGTGGTGTTGCGCCAGGCCAGGACGGCGCGGGCGCCCTCCCCCGGGCGCAGGTCGAAGGTCTGCGGCGGGTCGTCGGCGCCGGTGCCGGTGCCGGTGGCGATCTCGGCGCCGCCGCGCAGGATCCGCACCCCGTCGAGGGGCTGGTGGTCGACGTCGAGCGGCTGCACCTGCGGGTAGCCGTCGAGGACGACGGTGGCGGTGCCGCAGTTGCGCAGGTGCAGGCCGACCGCGCGCAGGCCCATCGCGGCGCTGCCCTCGTCGGCGTACAGCCGCAGGCCCGAGGGCGGGCAGGGGCCGCCGGCGCCGGGGGCCTCGGCGGTGGGCACGCTGCGGACCTTGAGGAGCTCCGGCTTGAGCGGGCGGATGCCGGGCCGGTTCAGGGTGGGCGCGCCGGGGCGGGAGCCCGACCCGGTGGCGCCGGGCCCGCCCAGCTCGATCCGCCCCTTCTCGGTGGCGCCGGGGGCGAGCGCGGTGACGGTGCGGGTGAGGTTGCCTCCCCCGCTCCCGGGACTGCCGAACACCGCCGCTCCCCCGTCCGGGTCGGGCCCGTCGAACACCACGGTGTAGTCGTACGGCTCGGCGTGCGGGTTGGTGACCTCGTACGCGAAGCACGTCGGGCCGACGGCGGTGATCCGCGCCCCGCCCTGGGCGAGCTCGGCCGGCTGCGGCGCGCCGCCGGGCGCGGTGGGCAGCGCGGTCCCGCACGGGGCGGGGCTGCCGGAGGCGCCGCCCGCGCCGCCCGGAGCGCCGCCGGAGGCCGCGGTCGTCGCGGAGCCGCAGCCCGCGACCAGCAGCACGGCGGCGGTGGCGGCGGTGGCGGCCGTGAGGTGGCGGCCCGTCAGCGGTGGGCGGGGCGTGGAGGGCTGGCGCATCGGGCGAGTCGATCACGCCCGCCGCCGGACGGCAGTGAGCTGCGCCACTTCGTGGGCAACAGGCCTGCCACGGTCCACGCCCCGCCGGAAGCCGCTCCGGACCGCTTCTCAGTCGTCGTCGCGGCTCTGGAAGTACCACTGCTGGGGCTTGGCCCCGGTGTAGTTGGCCAGCTTCACCGCGTCGCCGTCCTTGCCGCCGGTCAGGTACAGGGCCCTGCCGTCGCCGACCGCCGCGACCTTGAAGCGGCCCTGGTTCTCCAGTGACACGTCCCAGTCCGCGGGGTTGTCGCTCAGGATGGCGTTGTCGCCGTCGACGGCCAGGTACCGGCCCGTGCCGACGTTGCGGATGGTGTTGTACTCCCCGTTCTCCTCCACGTTCCAGTACTGGTTGTCGAGCTCGCGCTCCTTCTGCCCGACGACCTTGTCGCCCGAGGTGGGCGCGGTCAGGACCTGGGTGAGGTATCCGACGCACTTGATGCTGTAGATACCGGGCTTGATGTCCATGCGACCTCCATGGTCGGTTTATCGCGATTGGCGCCTGAATCCGGACGTGATGTCCGGTGGTCACGATAGGCCAGGCAGATCACGTTCGACGGCTTACCGATACGCCATTGGAATTGCCTTCTCCGGAATGGATCGTGACCGAAGTGCTCCATTGCTGGTCACCGCAGGTGTACGTGCGCGAACGGAAGCCGCGACCACGCTCACCCGTTGCGGCGAGGCCGGGCGCGTCGGTCGTCGGCGGGCCGCCGATCCCGGTCGCACCGGAGACCACCCGAGCGGTGGAGCCCGGCGCGCAGCGCCCGTGGGCCCCCGCGAGACTGGGAGCGCGGTCGCCCCGCCACCCATCGGTCCGTACACGTCCGGCCCAGTGCCCCCCGCGCGGAGCCCCGGGGGTCCGGCGGCCCCGACGCACCTCGCGACCGCCTCGACCTCCTTGGGAGTGAGCCCCCATGCGAACCTCTGCTTCTCCGCCCGGGGATCTGACGGCCGTCCGGGGCGGCCTCGTCTGGTTCCGTGACGACCCGTTCCTGACCTCCGACGAGGAGGCGCTCGTCCACGTGAAGGACGGGCTGCTGGTCTGCGAGAACGGGAAGATCGTCGCGGCCGGTCCCTACGGCGACCTCGTGCGCGACCTCCCGGACGACGTGAAGGTCGTGCAGTACCGCGACAAGCTGATCCTGCCCGGGCTCGTCAGCTGCCACGTCCATTACGTGCAGACGCGGATTATCGCCGCCTATGGAAAACAGCTGCTGGATTGGCTCGATCACCACATTTATCCGGAGGAGAAGCGTTTTTCCGACGCCGATTACGCCCGGGCCGTCGCCGCCCTGTTCTGTGACGAACTGCTGCGCAACGGCACGACGACGGCCATGGTCAACTGCGCCACCTACCCGCGGTCGGTCGACGCGCTGTTCGCGGAGAGCGTCGGCCGCGGGATGCGGCTCGCGGCCGGCAAGGTGCTGATGGACCGCGAGGCGCCGTCCGCCCTGCTGGACGCCTCCCCCCAGGTGGCCTACGAGCAGTCCGCGGAACTGATCGAACGGTGGCACGGGGTCGGCCGCAGCATCTACGCGGTCACCCCGCGGTTCGCGGTCGCCTGCACGCCCGAGATGCTGCGCACCGCCTCGAAGCTCTGGCGGGACCACCCCGGCACGCTCCTGCAGACCCACCTGGCGGAGAACAGGAACGAGGTGAAGAAGGTCCACCAGCTGTTCCCGAAGTGCAAGGACTACGTCGACGTCTACGAGCGGCACGGCCTGCTCGGCCCCGGAGCGGTCTTCGCGCACGCCGTGCACCTGTCCAAGCGCGAGTGGAAACGCCTGTACAGGACCGGCAGCGGCACCGCGCACTGCCCGACGTCGAACCTCTTCCTGGGCTCCGGCCTGTTCCGCATGAAGCGTGCGACCAATCCGCGCCGGCGGGCGCTGGTCGGACTGGGCTCCGACGTCGGCGGCGGCACCAGCCTCTCCCTGCTCCAGACCGCGAGCGAGGCGTACAAGGTCGGCGCCCTGCGCGGGTTCCCGATGAACGGGGTCAAGCTGTTCTACCTGGCGACCACCGGTTCGGCGGCGGCGATGCGCCTCGACCACCTCGTCGGATCGCTGGAACCGGGGCACGAGGCCGACTTCATCGTCCTCGACCCCACCGCCACCCCGCTGCTGGCCGCACGCACCTCCAACACCAAGACCATCCACGACCTCCTGTTCACCCTCGCGATGATGGGGGACGACCGCACCGTCCTGGCCACCTACCTCAACGGCCGGCTCGCGCACGACCGGGACGATCCGTCGGCCCCCTCCCGTACCTGCTGGTCCGGACCGGCGGAGGTGAGGACGGGATGAGCACCAGCCTGAAGCAACTGCGGTGGGCCGCCTACGACACCGAATGGTCGAAGGACGCCGACGTCCCCTCCGCCTACTCGGCCTTCGCCCCCGCCATCGAGGCGTACAAGGGCCTGCTGTACTGCCTCCACCAGGACACGGCCAACAACACCGGCCTCTGGTGGAACATCTACGACAAGGAGACCGGACAGTGGAGGGGCGAGGCGGGCGCCTACGACCCCAACGGGAAACGCCTGCGCACGTACGGCGCACCCGCGGTGACCCACGCCAACGACTACCTGTACTGCGTGAACCACGTCTCCAACGCCGACCCCGGCCTGTGGTGGTCCCGCTACAACACCGAGGTCTCCGGGACCAGATGGTCCGAGCAGAAACTGGTGGTGGACCCCGACGGACGCGACGTCCGGACGGCGGTTTCCCCCGCCGTCACCGTCTACGACGGCCTCCTCTACTGCGTGCACGAGAAGACCGGCCGCCTGCACTGGCTCACCCACGACACCGCCCGGCAGGCCTGGAGCTCCGACGAGCCCGTCCCCGGCGACGTCCCGGTCACGCGGGCGCCGGCCGTCGACCGGTTCAAGGACCTCCTGCACTGCGTGCACGACCGCGGCGGCGACGAACTGTACTGGATCACCTACGACAGCAAGACCCAGCAGTGGAGCGACGACCGGCTCATGGTGGACGAGGACGGGAAACCGGTCCTCACCCCGTACGCGCCCGCCGTCGCCCGGTACAACGACTACCTGTACTGCGTCTACTGCACGGACGAGGCATCCGAGTTCGGCAGCGGGCTCTGGTGGACCCGGCGGTACGACGTCGGCGGGCCCTGGAGCAGGCCGCAGCGCATCCCCTACGTCGTCTCCTCCCCCGGCGCCGACATCACGGCCTACCACGGCCCGCTGTACTGCGTGCACCGCGGCTGAGACGGACCGCCCGGAACCCCGGGCAGGTCGGCCCACGAAGAATCCACGAAGCCGGAGCCGGAGCCGGGACGGCACCCGTCCACCGGAGCGCCGGCCCACCGGAGGTGAACGAGAGTGAACGCCGTCAACAAGGAACTGCGATGGGTCGCCTACGACACGGACTGGTCGAAGGACCTGGAGATCCCCCTCGCCTTCTCGCCCTTCGCACCCGCCGTCGAGGCGTACAAGGGCCTGCTGTACTGCCTCCACCAGGACACCGTGAGCAACCCCGAACTGTGGTGGGACGTCCGCGACAAGGACACCGAACAGTGGCGCGGTGACCAGGCCGTCGTCGACGTCTCCGGGAACCGCCTGCCCTGCTACGGCGCACCCGCGGTGACCCACGCCAACGACTTCCTCTACTGCGTGCACCACCGCGCCCAGGGCGACACCCGACTGTGGTGGACCCGCTACAACACCGAGGGCTCCGAGGCCGGTTGGTCCGCCCAGCAACCGGTGAAGGACGACCGGGGAGACGAGGTCCGCTCGACGAACCCGGCCGCCGTCACCGTCTACGACGGCCTGCTCTACTGCGTGCACGACGACAACGGCAGCCTGCGGTGGATCACCTACGACACCGCCAAGGAGGCCTGGAGCATCGACCAGCCGGTCCCCGGCGGCATCCAGACGGCGCGGGCGCCCGCCGTCGACCGCTTCAAGGACCACCTGTACTGCGTGCACGACCGCGGCGGCGACGACCTGTACTGCATCACCTACGACAGCAAGACCCGCGAATGGGGCACCGACCAGCCCATGGTGGACGGGAGCGGGAAACCGATCCGCACCTCCTACGCCCCCGCCGTCACCCGGTACAACGACTACCTGTACTGCGTCTTCTACGTGGGCGAGGACACCGGCGGCCAGCTCTGGTGGACCCGGTACAACGTCGGCGGGCCCTGGAGCACCCCGAAGCGCATCCCCTACGTCATCTCCTCCCCCGGGGCCGACATCACGGCCTACGAGGGCCCGCTGTACTGCGCGCACCGGGGGTGAGCGCGAGATGAGGAGAACCGTCGACCGGGAACTGCGGTGGATCGTCCTCGAGAACGGCGGCTGGTCGCAGGACCGGCCGGTCCCCGGCGGCGCCTCCTCGCCCGCCGGCCCCGGCACCGAGGCGTACAAGGGCCTGCTGTACAGCCTCCGCACGGGCGCCCCCGACCTGCCCGTCCTGTGGTACGACTTCCACGACAAGGACTACGCGCAGTGGTACGTCGACCGCCCCGCCAACAGCACCGACGGCAAGCACACCCACGCGTACGGCGCGCCCGCGGTGACGCACGCCAACGACTACCTGTACTGCGTGCACCACCGCACCCACGACGACCGCCGCCTGTGGTGGACCCGCTTCAACACCGAGGGCCCCGAGGTCGGTTGGTCCCCGCAGCGGCCGGTGACGGACCACCGCGGGGTCGAGGTCCGCTCGACGCACCCGGCCGCGGTCACCGTCTACGACGGCCTGCTCTACTGCGTGCACGTCCACGACGGCCTGCTGCTGTGGATCACCCACGACACCGCAACGAAGACCTGGGGCGTCCTCCAGGCGCACCCGGGCGACATCCGGTCCGTGCGGAGGGCCGCCGTCGACACGTTCAAGGACCACCTGTACTGCGTGCACGACCGCGGCGGCGACGACCTGTACTGGACCGTCTACGACAGCAAGACCCAGACGTGGAGCTACGACCACCAGCTCGTCGACTGGAACGGCAACCCCGTCCGCACCAAACACGCGCCCGCCCTCGCCCACTACAACGACTACCTGTACTGCGTCTACTACGCGGGCCAGGACTCCGGGAACGGCAGGCTCTGGTGGACCCGCTTCGACCGCAGCCCGGGCTGGAGCCCGCCGCAGGCGGTCCCCGGCGCCGTCTCCTCCCCCGGCTTCGACATCGCGCCCTACGGAGGCGCCCTGTACTGCGTGCACCGGGCCTGAGCCGGGCAGGGGCGGAGCGGGCCGCGATTGTGCCGCCCGGGCACCCGGAATCGGCCCCTGGTCGGCCCGTTTCGCCCTTCCCCCACGGCGGTTCGTCCGGCAGGGTCTCGTTCCCAGGCGGTGCACGAGACCTCGTTCGAACGGAATCCTCCATGCGGCACACCACGGAGTCCCCACGTCACGCCGGCGCCGAGCACGAACACGCCCAGCCGCGCAGCCCCGTTCGAAGTCCCGGCGCGCGCCCGGCCGACTCGACAGCCGTGGCCACCGGGCGCGGCAGGCCCCTGCGTGCGGGCTCGCCGGGCGCCCTGCAACGAACGGTCGGGAACGCGGCCGTCACACGGATGATCGAACGCGAACGGGCGGGCACCGGCCAGGACCGCCCCGGCGCCGCGCCCGCTGTCGGACCCGACACCGTACGGGAGGCCGCGAGGACGGCCGGGCGCGGCGGCAGCCGACTGCCGGACGGCCTGCGCACGACCATGGAGGAGGCGTTCGGCACCCCGCTCGACCACGTCAGGGTCTCGGTCGACGGGCCGGCCGCCGCGAGCATCGGCGCCACCGCGTACACCGTCGGCAGCGACATCGTCGTCCAGAGCGCGAGCGTCCTGCGCGACGTCGAGACGATGGCGCACGAGATCCACCACACCACCCAGCACGGCGCCCCTTCCGGTCTCAGCGACCCCCACGACCGGTGGGAACGCGAGGCGGCCGACGTCGGCGCCCGGGTCGCCCGCGGCCTCGACGTCCGGCACCGCGCCGGGGACGGCGAGGAGCAGCCCGGCGGCGGCGTCCACCGTGCGGCGGTCCAGCGCCGCGTGGGCTTCGAGTTCGAGTCGCAGTGGCGCATGCGCGACCACAGCGGGGGCCTGACCGAGGAGGACGAGCGGCGGCACCTGGCCGAGATCGCGGACCGCGACGACGCCCGCGGCACCCAGGTGCTGGCGACGATCGCCGAACGGCGGTACCACCCCCAACTCCTGGACGCCACCGAACAGGACGTGCCCGCGCAGGAGTTGAAGGAAAGATGGCTCGCCCCCGTACCCGGGGGCGAGCCCAACCAGTACCTGTTCACCGACGAGGGCCGGGCGCGGCTCGAACGGCTGCGGCAGGAGGAGCCCGCTCACCACGACAAGCTCATGGACGACGTGGTGCTCCCGCTGCTCAGGAGGAAGCTGATCCGGGAGGATCCCGTCCCCGGCCGCGAGGTCCCCAAGATGGGCAGCGTCGGCGGCGGCAAGAACTACCGCCTCACCTCGGACGTCAGCCCGACGGGCGGCTCGGGCCTGGAATGGGTGACCGATCCGCTGAGCACCCGGGACGAGGTCAAGGAGGTGATGACCACGATCACCCGGGTCTCGGCCGCCCTGGACGCCCGGAGCGGCGAGGAGTCCTTCCCGCTCGACAGCGTCCGGGTCCCGGGCTTCCGGGGGGACCCGGGGATCATGATCTTCCCGCTGCGCGGCGTGCTCCTCTACGAGCCGCAGATGACCGGCGGATTCAAGCTCGGCGAACTGCCCAGGCTGCTGGAGTACCTCCAGCAGCCGGAGGGGACGCCCGGCTTCTTCGGGCGGCCCGCCCACGAGCGGCGCAAGGAGGCCGGCCGGGACCTGCACACGGCCACCCTCAGGACGGCCAACGCCATCCGCGCGGCGGCCGAGGAACAGGCCCGGGAACTCCCGCCGGAGAGCACCGGGGGCGCGTCGACGAGCGAACTGGCCGGCCTGGTCGCCCTGCTCGGCAGCTACCTGTCCTACGGCTCCGGTCTGGAGGTCAACGGGAACTCGAAGTCGATCGCGGGCGGCCTGATGTCCCGGACCTCCTTCGCGCACAACTTCACGCTGCTGCCCCGCCCGCTGCGGTCGTACTTCCGCGAGGACCCGGGCAGGTTCGTCGCGTTCGTCCTCAAGGCGGCGGGCCTCCCGCAGGACGGGAACGACCCGCTGTACTCCCAGCCCGTCGAGCACGGGGAGGCCGGCCACCGCGAGAAGAGGCAGATCCCGCTGACCCGCGCCCAGTGGCTCAAGGGCATACCGGTCGGCAACGACCTGCTGCGGAACTACAAGCACCTGCACGAGGCGGAGAAGGCCCAGGTCGGCGAACGCAAGGACGACTGGGAGCACATCCACGGCTCGCTCGGCGCACTGGGCTCGGTGGACGACCGGGTGGGCAAGCGCGGCCAGGAGGAACTCGCCCTGGTCGCCGAACTGCGCCGGATGAAGGCCGATCTCCCCACGGCCGAGCTCAAGCCCCTCGCCCTCGCCGCCTACGACCTGATCCAGCGCCTGAACGAGGGGAAGTCCCTCGACTACAGGAAGAAGAGGCCTCGGTAGCCGCAGTGACACCCGCACCGAGCAACGCCGCCGCGCACGGCCGGCGCGGGAAGTCGGCCCGTCCGACTTCCCGCGCGGCATCCCGGTGGATCCCGCCGAGCCGGTCGGCGGGATCCTGGCGGGCACGCTGGACACTTGAGGACGCCGGGACAGCCACGGGCGGTGGTCGATCAGGCGGGACGGTACTTTGCGTACGGCGTCGCCCGCTCCCAGGCGGCCTCGTAGGCCGTCAGATACCGCCTGGCCAGCTCCGGATCGGTCCGGACCTCCATGCCGGCCTCGGCCCACTGCCCGTTCCCGGTGAAGTGGTGCAGGATCACCACCTCGTCGTCCATCACCCAGCCGTCCAGACCGGGCAGGAGGAGGTCACCGGCGCGGGAACGCGGCAGCCACCGCACCTCCTCCCCTGCCGCGACGTTCGAGAACGTCACGTCGTACTCGTACCGGATGTAGTCGGTCACCGGCTCGGACACGACACGCAGGCGACGCATCGCGACCCCGCGGCCCGTCGCCTCGGCCACCACGTCGAGCCACGACCGCCACCAGGACTCGCGGTCCGCCGGATCGAGCCGTTTGCCCTGCTGCCAGGCGATGAACCCGGGGTCATCCAGCATGTAGCTGTCGCGCATCTCCAGATGCGCCGCCGAGCGCCGCGCCTTGGCCAACTGCTCACGAACCGCCGTTGCCACCGTCGTTGACCTCACTGTCCGGCCGGGGAATGAACTGGATCATGTCGGCGGGCAGCCGGAGCACGCCCTGAGGGTGGCCTCGTCGGCCCACCTTTCGTACCGGGTGGATTCCATGCGGTTCCACGACCTTGGCCCCGCGTGGGAAGGGGCGTCAAGGGCGTGAAGGAAGCAGTGCCGCGGCCCCCGGCGCGCATGGACGGCGGCGGGGGGCGGCGGGGTGGGGGCGGTGGGTCAGGCGTCCTCGTCGGGCGGGGTCGTGCGCAGGGCGGTGACGACGCCCAGGGCGACGGTCGCGAAGGCGAGGGCGAGGAGGACGGCGAAGGCCGTCCCGATCAGGAGTCGCACGGGATCTCGCGTTCGGCGTCGAGGAGCAGGACGAGGAGGTTGAGGAGGGTCGAGGCCGGCGCCGTGTTGAAGCGGACGAGGACGCGGCCGTCGAGGGTCTTGTCGGTGGTGGCGGAGGGGAAGAGGAGGCCGAACCGGCGGCCGCGCTCCTGGACTTCGGCGAGGAGGGTGCGGATGTGGTCGTCGGTGTAGTGCCGGATCCGGGGGTCGGTCGGCAGCATGAGGGGGCGGCGGCGGGGCATCAGGCGGCACCGTCCAGCTCGAACCAGACGGACTTGGCGCGCTCGTGGGGGTCGACGCCCCAGCGGTGGGTGAGCCCGGCGACGAGCTGCAGGCCGCGACCGGACTCGGCGAGCAGGGACAGCGGCGGGGTGGCGGGGAGGATCGGGCTCTCGTCGGTGACGGAGACCCGCAGGGAGCCGTCGACGGAGACGATCTCGACCAGCGGGGCGGGGGTGTCCGCGTGGCGCCAGGCGTTGACGAGGAGCTCGACGAGGGCGAGCTGCGCGTCGGAGATGACGGACGGGGACCAGCCGACGCGGGTCATCGTGGTGTGGAGGGTGTGGCGCGCGATGGCGAGGGTGGGCGTGTTGAGGTGACGCATGGGAGTTCTCCCGAGGCGTGAGTGAGGGGGAACCGGCGGAACATGTGTCGCCGTGAGCCAGGCCGGTGGAGAAGGACGTGGCTGCTCTGCGGTGCTTGCTAGCAGGCGTTACTGACGATCCGTCGGATCGATGTGGGAACGACGATACTCCATCGGAATCACATGTGATCCCAAGTTCGGATAGATTCATCCTCAAGTGGACCCCGTGCGCAGCAGCGCGGCAGACTTGGGGCACACCGGCAAGGAAGGGACCAATGCCGCCACGAGTCAACCCGACGCTTCGTCAACGCCGTATCGGAACCGAGCTTCGGAAGATGCGCGAGGCCGCCGGGCTGTCAACGTCCAACCTGAGCAGAGCCCTCGGTATCGACAGGACTCAGGTCAGCCAGATAGAGGCGGCCAAGGTCGGCGTGAGTCCGGAGCGGCTTCGCTCCTTCGCCGCCGCCTGCAAGTGCATGAACGAACCCTTGATCGATGCGCTGGAATCAGTGATCCAGGATCGCTCCAAGGGCTGGTGGGAGGAGTACCGAGGTACGGTCCCGGATGGAATCCTGGAAAACGCAGAGCTGGAGAAGACCTCTCGCGGATTCATGTTGTGGGTCCTCACCCACATGCCTGGTATCTGCCAGACCCTCAGCTACGCCTCTTCCGTGTTCGGACGCGTAGTCCCGCCACTTCCCCGCCATGAACTGGAGATCCGTACGGCGTTCAGGATGCAACGCAAGGCCGACCTGCGCCGCGATCCGAAGCCGGTGACCTTCTTCATCTACGA
The DNA here is from genome assembly GCF_040636595.1 of Kitasatospora sp. NPDC036755. Taxonomy (NCBI): domain Bacteria; kingdom Bacillati; phylum Actinomycetota; class Actinomycetes; order Kitasatosporales; family Streptomycetaceae; genus Kitasatospora; species Kitasatospora sp. NPDC036755. The sequence continues at coordinate 7,410 of NZ_JBEZUT010000117.1, read as the reverse complement.
ATCCGTGCTATGGACGCGGTTCGGTGGCACTCAGATCCTCAAGGAGCAACTTGCCTCGCTGCTCGATGACTCCGAGTTGCCCTGGATGACCATCCGTGTGGTGCCATTCGACGTCGAGACTTTCCCTGGAGCTGTCGAAATCCTCACCTACGCGTTCGGCGCCCTCCCTGAGCTTGACACCGTCGAACGGGAGTCTTCTCACAGCACCGAATACCTCGACGCCGTCAGCGAGCTGACCAGCTACCGACACATCTTCGGCCGCATCGAATCGGTCGCTCTAAGCGAGATCCATTCTCGCGATCTGATCCGCAAGATCGCACGAACCCTGTGAAGGACTCAAAATGACCGACTCCGACTGGCAGAAATCCTCCTTCAGCGGCAATGCCGAGAACTGCGTGGAGGTCCGCGCGGTCGCCGGGGCGGTCGAACTCCGTGAGTCCGACGAAGCCCACCTCATCCTCCGCACCACCCCCACCACCCTCGCCGCACTCCTCCACGGCATCAAAGCCGGCGAGTTCGACCACCACGCCTGACAGCCCCCACCCTTTCCGTGCGCGGGAAGTCGGCCCGCCCGACTTCCCGCGCACGGAAGGGGTAGCCCGGACTACCGGGAGCCGGCCGCAGGGCGCGACTTGTAAAAAGACTCCTCCAGGTACGCGACTTCGTGCGGCTGGTAGGGCTCCTCCAGGTAGGCAACCTCGTCCTCGTCCAGTTCCACGCCCACCGCGGCGACCGCCTCGGCCAGTTGGGCCGGCTTGGTGACCCCGACGACGGGCGAGGTCACCACCGGGTTGCGCATGACCCAGGCCAGGGCGACCTGGGCCGGGGACAGACCCCGCCTGCCCGCGATCTCGTGGACGCGCTCGGCCACGGCCTGGTCCCCGTCGCGGTAGAGGATCCTGCCGCCCTCGTCGGTCTCGGCACGCACCGTGACGGTGTCCCGGACCCGCGTCAGCCTGCCCCGCGCCAGCGGACTCCACGGGATCACGCCGATGCCCTGGTCCGCGCAGAGCGGGAACATCTCCCGCTCCGCTTCCCGGTGGATGAGGTTGTAGTGGTCCTGCATCGACACGAACCGGGTCCAGCCGTTCAGGTCGGCCAGGTACAGGGCCTTGGTGAACTGCCAGGCGTACATGGAGGAGGCCCCGATGTAGCGGACCTTCCCGGACTTGACCGCGTCGTGCAGCGCCTCGAGGGTTTCCTCGATCGGGGTGTCGTAGTCCCAGCGGTGGATCTGGTACAGGTCGATGTAGTCGGTCCCCAGCCGTTTCAGGGAGGCGTCGAGTTCGGCGAAGATCGCCTTGCGGGACAGCCCGGCGCCGTTGGGGCCGGGGCGCATCCGCATCCAGACCTTCGTGGCGAGAACGACCTCCTCGCGCCGGGTGAAGTCCTTGACGGCCTGGCCGACGATCTCCTCGCTGCTCCCGGCGCTGTACCCATTGGCCGTATCAAGGAAGTTGACGCCGCTCTCGAGCGCCTGCTTGATGATGTCCCGGCTGGCGTCCACGCCCAGCGACCAGGGCTCGCCGCCCCGGTCCGGCTCCCCGAAGCTCATGCAGCCGAGGGTGATGGCGGAGACTTCCAGCCCGGTCGTTCCGAGCTTGATGTAGCGCATGTTTCCGAATCTAGGATGTGGAGTGCGCTCCAACGCAAGTTCGGAAGCAGGGGGCAGTCACGCCCGACGGTGCGCTCCTCTGCGAAGTGAGAGCGCGCGACGACGGTGACCGGAGTGGGCCGGGGTCAGCCCGGGGCGGGGGCGGCCGCGGGGCCGGGGTCGATGCCTCCATCAGCGCCTTCGAGCTGGTGGATGAGGGCCTTGAGTGCCGTGATCTCGTCACCGAGGGCCTTCTTTCCGGCCTTGGTGAGCTGGATCCAGGTGCGGGCCCGTTTGCCCTCGTAGCCCTTGTCGATCGTGACCAGGCCGGCCTTCTCCAGGACCGCGAGGTGCTGGGAGAGGTTCCCGGCGGTGAGCCCGAGCGTGCCGCGCAGGAACGTGAACTCCACCTGCCGGGCCTCCTTGGTCACCGCGAGGATGCCCAGGCGGACCCTCTGGTGCACGACGTCGTCGAGGCCGCTGGTGGGGTGCTCGCTCATGCCACCGCCCGTCCGTTGGCCCCCTTGGCCCGCTGCAGCAGGACGAGGCCGAGGCCGCCGAGCAGCAGCACGCCGCTCTCCAGCAGGATGTGCGGGAAGCCGCCCCACGGGGAGGGGTCGGGGAGGTCGCCGACGCTGAGCATGGAGGCAAGATACCCGCAGGCGACGGCCAGCAGCAGCCAGCTGCGTTCGATCCGGGCGAGCAGCAGCAGGGCCAGGCCGATCGTGCCGGCCGGGCTCACCACGGGGTTGTCGAGGACCGGGGCGAGGGGCGACGGCTCGTGGACACCGGCGAAGGAGTCCGGGTCCAGTGCCCGCCACGCCACGTAGCCGGTGATGAGCACGACCAGGGCGATGCCCAGCCCCAGGTACGGCCCGATCCTGGTGCCGAGGCCGAGGCGGGTGGAGCGCCGTACGTAGAACCAGCTGATCGCGGCGTAGGCGAGCAGTAGCGCCACCGGCCAGTACCACATGGCCGGCGGCAGCCCGCCGTTGCGGTCGCCCTGGCCGTAGCGGACGACCGGGGCGGCGCCGAGGCGCACGGCGGCGAAGACGAGGAGGGCGAACCAGGCGCCGCGCTGCTCGCGGTGGATGCGGCGGGCCAGGGCCTGCCGCATCGCCAGGAGGTCGCGGGGGTCGTTCGAGGACGGGGTGGAGTGTGTCGTCACGCCCACAAGGTTTGCATGACAAACCGATTGCGTCCAGAGACCTGTTGTGAATCCAGTGGAAAGCACCCGCGCCGAACACCCCCTCACCAAGCTCGCGTTGACGTGGCATCAAGGACGTACGGCCGCCTACACCGCTCCCCCGAGCCGCTGGTAGAGCACGTGCCGGGACCGCCGGGTGCGGCTCACCAGCCCGGCCCGGTGGAGCATCTGCAGGTGGTACGAGGCCGTGGTGACGGGCGGCCGGTGACGGGCGTCTCGCGGCTTCTCCCCCACGAAGCCGCGAGACGACTCGTCCGGGCCCGCCGGCCCCCCGGTCAGAGGCGGTCGGCGTCCAGGACGGCCCGGACGAAGGCCTCGGGCGCCTCCTGGGGGACGTTGTGGCCGACCTCGGGCAGGGCGCGGTGGAGGTAGGGCCCGGTGAAGAGGTCACGGTAGGCGGACCCGTCGCCGGGAGCGGTGAACGGGTCGCGGCCGGGGTCGAGGGTGACGGTCGGCACGGCGACCCTCGGGCGGGCCGCGAGCCGGCGCTCCAGCTGGTCGTAGCGGCGTTCGCCGTCGGCCAGGCCGAGGCGCCAGCGGTAGTTGTGGATGACGATCGCCGCGTAGTCGGGGTTGTCGAAGGCGGCGGCGGTGCGTTCGAAGATAGCGTCATCGAAGGCCCAGGTCGGCGAGACCTGCTGCCAGACCAGCCGGCACAGTTCGCGGCGCTTGTCCCGGTTCTCCATGGCCGCGCGGCCGCGCTCGGTGGCGAAGTAGAACTGGTACCACCAGGTGTGCTCGGCGGCGGGGGCCAGCGGCTCCTTCTGCATCTCGACGTCGGTGACGAGGTAGCCGCTGACCGAGACGAGGGCCTTGACCCGTTCGGGCCACAGCGCGGCGATGATGTCGGCGGTGCGCGAGCCCCAGTCGAAGCCGGCCAGCACCGCCCGCCGGATGCCCAGCGCGTCCATCAGGGCGAGGACGTCCAGGGCGACCGCGGACTGCTGGGCGTTGCGCACCGTGCGGCCGGACAGGAAGCGGGTGCTGCCGTGGCCGCGCAGGTAGGGGACGACCACGCGGTAGCCCCGGGCGGCGAGCAGCGGGGCGACGTCGACGTAGCTGTGGATGTCGTACGGCCAGCCGTGCAGGCAGATGACGGCGGGGCCGTCGGCCGGGCCGTCCTCGGCGTAGCCGACGTCGAGGAGGCCGGCGCGGACCCGGGCCAGGCGGGCGAAGCCGGTCCGGGCGGCGGCACCGACGGCCCCGGCCCCGGCCACGGCGGCGGGGACACCGGGGGCGGGGGCCGACCCGGCCGGTACGGGGGTTCCGGCCGGTGCGGCCCCCGCGGCCTGGGGCAGGGCGGCCAGGGACAGCGCGGTGGTGCCCGCGCCGAGGCCGACGGCCGTGGTGAAGGTGCGCCTGTCGATCATTACGGTTCCTCCGTCGTCGCGAACGTGCCGTTCAGGCCGATGGGTTGACAGGCCGTCAACGCCCGGGGCGGCCGCCGCGTGCCGCGAGGGGCGCCCGGGACGGCCGCGCACACGGGTGATGCCAGGGGCCCGCCGGGGCCCACGGGACCGGCGGAGGCCCCGGCGCAGCCGTCCCGGCGCCCGCACGATTGGGTGGCGACCCCCATTGATCCCCCACTGTTCACCGGGGCCTGCTGGAGTGGACGGGTTCTCCCCCACCCCGTCGCACTCCTCACCGAACAGGTCAGGTGAACGACATGACCGACCGCCCCCTGCCGCCGCCCCGCCGCCGACCGGCCCGGCCCGCGCTGTACCTGCGCTGCTTCCCCGCCGACGCGGCGGGGCTGGAGTACCAGCGCGCGGTGCTGGAGCGCCTGGCCCGCCGGCACGGCCTGCCGCTGCCGGCCGCGTTCCTGGACGACGGGGTGCGCTCCGGTGACCGGCTCCCCGCCCTGGAGCGGCTGCTGGAGCGGGTGGGGCAGGGCTGGGTGGACGTGGTGCTGGTGCCGGGGCCGTTCGTCTTCTCGCTGGACGACCGCAGTGCCCGGGCCACCGTGCGCCGGCTGGAGGCGCTGGGCTGCACGGTGCTCGAACTGCCCGGCCGGGACGTGCCGCCGCTCCCGCTGCCGGTGCCCGCCGGCGCCGCCTGAGACCCCGGGCCCCGGGCACCGCCCGAGGCACCGCCTCAGGTCCCGCCGCAGGTCCCGCCGCAGGTCCCGCCCGAGGCACCGCCTCAGGTCCCGCCCGGGGCACCGCCGCAGGTCCCGCCCGGGCCCCGCCCCGCAGCGCGTGCCCCGGCGGGCACCGCCGTCGGCCGTCACGGCATGATGGGGCCCATGGCCTTCGCAACCCTCCTCGGCGAGCGCCGCGCACCCGAACCAGCCGGACGCTCGTGACCCGGCCCGTCGAGCCGGGAACGCCCGGCGCCGGTTTCGCGTTCGTCGGCCGCCGCCCCGAACTGGACCGCCTCACCGAGGCGATGCTCCACCCGCCCGCCGTGGTACTGGTCGAGGGCGAGGCCGGGATCGGCAAGTCCCGCCTGGTGGCGGAGGCGGCGGCGGGCGCCGCCGCCGCGGGCCGCCGGGTGCTGACGGGCTTCTGCCACCCGCTGCGCGAGCCGCTGGCCTTCGGCCCGGTGGTGGACGCGCTGCGCGGCGTCGGCCCGTTCCTGCCGCCGGCCGACCGCATCCCGGCCAGTGCCGGGGCGCTGCGCCCGCTGCTGCCCGACCTGGCCGACCGGCTGCCGCCGCTGCCCGCGGCGGCCGGTGAGGGGCCGCCGGGGCTGCGGCTGCTGGTGCAGGCGGTGCGCGCGCTGCTGGGCGCGCTCGGCGAGACGGTGCTGGTCGTGGAGGACCTGCACTGGGTGGACGACGCCACCCGGGAGCTGCTCCTGCTGCTGGCCCGGGACGTGCCGGCGGGGCTGGCGCTGGTGCTCACCTACCGGGCCGAGGACCTGCCGCCGGACACCCCCGTGCTGGGCGCGGCCTACCGGCGCCCGGCCGGGGTGGGCGGGGCGCTGGTGCGGCTGTCGCCGCTGGCCGAGGCCGAGGTGGACGAGCTGGCCCGGGCGGCGCTCGGCCCTCGGGCGACGGCGGCGCTGACCCGGGTGCTGTTCGACCGCAGCGAGGGCCTGCCGCTGGTGGCCGAGGAGGACCTGATCACGCTGGGCGAGCGGCGCGGTGCCGGGGCGCTGACCAACGCCGCGGACCTGGCCGCCGACCTGGAGCAGTCCGAGGTGCCGCGCGGTCTGCGCGACGCCGTCACCGAGCGGCTGGCGGCGCTGTCCCCGGACGCGGCCGCGATCGCCTCGGCGGCCGCGGTGCTCGGCGTGGCGGCCGGGGAGGAGCTGCTGGCCGCCGTGGCGGGCCTGGAGGCGCAGGCGGCGGCGGACGGCCTGACCGAGGCGCTGCGGGCGGCGGTGCTCAGCGAGCGGCCGCTGGCGCGTTACGGGTTCCGGCACGTGCTGGCGCAGCAGGTGGCGTACCGGCGGCTGCCGGGGCCGCGGCGCGGGGCCCTGCACCGGCGGGCGGTGGCGGCGCTGGGCGCGCGGGAGCCGCGGCCGCTGGTGCAGATCGCCCACCACACGCTGGCGCTGGGCGACCGGGCGGCCTGGCAGGAGGTGGCGCAGGCGGCGGCGGACCAGGCGGTGGCGCTCGGGGACAGCGGCAGCGCGGGCGCGCTGCTGCGCCGGCTGCTGGACGAGCCGGACCTCGATCCGCGCCGGCGCGGGCGGGCCGCGCTGGCGCTGGCGCGGATCGCGGCCGACGGGGTGGACTCGGTGGCCAGTGCGGCGACGCTGACGACGATCATCGCCGACCCGCGGCTGCCGGTGCCCGACCGCGGTGAGATCCGGCTGTCGCTGGGGTTCCTGATGGCCGTGCACGGCGGGAACCGGGCGGGTTTCGACCGGATCGAGGAGTCGCTGGAGGAGTTGGAGCAGCGCCCGGACCGGGCGGCCCGGGCGATGGTGGCGCTGGCCATGAACGAGCGCGACGGCGCGGGCGAGCGTGCCTGGGGGTGGCTGGAGCGGGCGGAGCGGACGCTGGCGGCGGACCCGGACGAGGAGGTCGCGGCCGCGGTGCGGGCCACCCGGCTGACCTTCCTGGCGCGCGAGGGCGACCCGTCGGTGTGGGAGCGGCTGGAGGCGCTGCCGCGCGGCTCGGAGAGCCCGGAGATCGTCCGGCAGACCACCCGGGCGCTGTACAACGTGGGTGAGATCTCCGTCGAGCTGGGCCACGACCGGCGGGCGGCGCGGCTGTTGGAGGAGAGCCGGCTGCTGGCCCGTCGGGCGGCGATCCCGTACCTGGAGTGCTACAGCCGGATCGCGCTGGTGCGGCTGGACGGCCTGGCCGGGCGCTGGGAGGGGCTGGAGGAGCGGCTGGCGGCGCTGGGCGCGGAGTTCCCGGACCTCGCGATGGCCGGGATCGAGCAGGCCCTGCTGCTGGGCCGGCTGTCGGCGGCGCGCGGTCAACTCGCGGCCGCGCACGCCCACTTCGCGGAGGCGGGCCCGTACGGGGAGCGGGAGTCGCAGGTGACCGGGGTGCTGCGGGTGGCGGCCGGGTCGGCGGCGCTGCTGCTGGCCGAGGGGGAGGTCGCGCGGGCGGCGGCGACGCTGGAGCCGGCGCTGGCGGCGCTGCGGGAGGCGGGCGCCTGGCCGCGGTCGGCCGAGTTGCTGCCGGTGGCGGTCGAGGTGCTGCTGG
>NZ_JBEZUT010000116.1:0-24303 GCF_040636595.1 Kitasatospora sp. NPDC036755 | reverse complement strand
CCGGCGGCCGCGAGCGCCTGCTCGGCCCCGGCGGCGGAGCCCGCCCAGCCGGCCAGCGCGGCGCGCAGGGTCTTGCGCCGCTGGGCGAACGCGGCGTCGACCACCGCGAACACCTCGGCGCGGCTGGCGGTGGTCCTGGGCGGCTCGCGGCGGATCAGCGAGACCAGCCCGGAGTCGACGTTGGGGGCGGGCCAGAACACGTTCCGCCCGATGGCGCCGGCCCGCTTCACGTCGGCGTACCAGTTGGCCTTGACCGACGGGACGCCGTACACCTTGTTGCCCGGCTTGGCGGCGAGCCGGTCGGCGACCTCGCTCTGCACCATCACCAGGGTCCGCTCGATGCTGGGGAAGGTCGCCAGCATGTGCAGCAGGACGGGCACCGCGACGTTGTACGGGAGGTTGGCGACCAGCGCGGTGGGCGCCGGCCCGGGCAGTTCGGTGACCTCCATGGCGTCGCTGAACACCAGGTCGAAGGCGTCCGCCTTGCCGGGCATCCGGGCGGCGACGGTGTTCGGCAGGTGCCGCGCCAGCACCGGGTCGATCTCGACCGCGGTCACGTGCCGCGCGACCTCCAGCAGCGCCAGCGTGAGCGAGCCGAGCCCGGGCCCGACCTCCACCACCGCGTCCTGCTCCGTCACCTCGGCGGCCCGGACGATCCGCCGCACGGTGTTGCCGTCGATGACGAAGTTCTGTCCGCGCTGCTTGGTCGGCTTCACGCCGAACGCGGCCGCCAGCTCCCGGATGTCGGCGGCGCCCAGAAGGTGGCTGTCAGGGGTGGGGTCGGTGGTGCTCACGCGCCAAGGATACGGGCGCCGGAGGTGCTCAGAGTTCGACGACCCCGACGAGGTCGATCTCCACGGGGAACGGCACCGAGGTGCGGAGCACCCCTTCGTGCTGAGCGACGGGCAGATAGACGCCCTTCTCCTCGTCCCGGTGGAACTCGTGGACGATGGGGAGGTTGTCGATGCCCCGCTCGACCCGCCAGTAGACGGGGATCCTCTTGTCGGCGTACTGGCCGGGCTTGCGGAACCGGTCGTTGGCCCGGGTGCCGTGCGAGACGACCTCCACGGCCAGGACCAGTGCCTCGGGCGGGAGGCACTCCAGCTCGAAGACGTCCAGGCCGGTCTTGTCGAACACCACGACGTCCGGCTTGGCCGTGTTGGCCTCGTCCAGGAGGACGCAGCGCTCGACGTTCGCCGCGTACGGCGTGACCCGTGCGCTGCGAAGAGCCGAGTAGAGCTCGTCCCGCACCTGGTCGTGCCACTGATTCGTCTGCCCCCGGACCACGATGGCTCCGTCCACCAGATCCCAATCGAACGGCAGGTCGAGGTTCTTGACCTGCTCGTACGTCCAGTCCTGGGACAGCGCGTGCATCCAGTCGAGGTGATCGCCCACGGGGTCGTTGATCGGCTCGGCGGTCATTGCCACCTCCCTCACTGCACTCATGCTAACCAGCATCCCAGTGCCGCGAGAGTGCCGAATCGTTTCCCCTGAACCGAAAACTCCTCCGAAACCGAAAGCCCTTCCGAACGGGAAGCCCCTCCGAGCAGGGAATCCGTTCCGGCCCGCTCAGTACCCGAAGGCCCGGGCGGTGTTCGCCGCGATGGCGGTGGACAGCTCGTCCTCGGCCAGGCCCAGGGTGGCGGCCATCGAGCGCACCGTGACCGGGATCAGGTACGGGGCGTTCGGGCGGCCGCGGTAGGGGTGCGGGGTGAGGAACGGGGCGTCGGTCTCGACCAGGATCCGGTCCAGCGGGGTGGCGAGCAGGGCGTCGCGCAGCGGCTGGTTGGCCTTGAAGGTGACGGGCCCGGCGAAGGAGAGGTACCAGCCGTGCTCGGCGCAGGTCTTCGCCATCTCGGCGTCGCCGGAGTAGCAGTGGAAGACCGTGCGCTCCGGGGCGCCCTCCTCCAGCAGGACGGCGATGACGTCCTCGTGGGCGTCCCGGTCGTGGATGACCAGGGCCTTGCCGTGCCGCTTGGCCATCTCGATGTGGCGGCGGAAGGACTCCTTCTGGATCTCCACGCCCTCCGGCCCGGTGCGGAAGTAGTCCAGGCCGGTCTCGCCGACCGCCAGCACGTGCGGCAGGGCGGCGAGCCGGTCGATCTCGGCGAGCGCCTCGTCCAGCGCGGCCTGCCCGCCCGCGAGCCGCTGCTGCCCGGACCAGCTGTCCGCGTCGCCGAGGAAGATCCTCGGTGCCTCGTTCGGGTGCAGGGCGACGGCCGCGTGCACCTGCTCGTACCGCGCCGCCAGTTCGGCGGCCCAGCGCGAGCCGGGCACGTCGCAGCCCACCTGGACCACCGTGGTCACCCCGACCGAGGCGGCCTTGGCGAGGCCTTCGGCCGGGGTGCCGGACTGCATGTCGAGGTGGGTGTGCGAGTCGGCCACCGCCACGGCCAGGGGTTCCGGCAGCGGCGGCGGGGTCGACCGGGCGTCGTCCTTGGCGGCCATGTCAGGCGGCCGGCTTCTCTTCGAGGCGCGGGAAGAGGATCTCGCCCTTGGTGACGGTGGCGCCGACGGGCAGCCGGCCCCAGTCGGCCGTGGTGGCGACGGTCTGCGCGGCGAGCGCGCCGAGCCCGGCGGCCTCGGCGCCCAGCGAGGTCCACAGCTTCTCGGCGGTGGACGGCATCACCGGGTTGAGCAGCACCGCGGTGGCGCGCAGGGCCTCGGCGGCGGTGTAGAGGATGGTGGCCAGTCGGGCGCGGCCCTCGGCGGAGTCGTCCTTGGCGACCTTCCAGGGCTCCTGCTCGGTGAGGTAGCCGTTGACCTGCTTGACGAACTCGAAGATCGCCGCGAGGCCGCCGGCGAAGTCCAGCTCCTCGCCGATCTTCCGGTCGGCGGTCTCGACGGCCCTGGTCAGTCCGTCCGCGACGGCCTGCTCGGCGTCGCCGGCGGCGGTCGCCTCGGGCAGCACCCCGTCGAAGTACTTGCCGACCATCGCGGCGACCCGGGAGGCCAGGTTGCCGAAGTCGTTGGCCAGCTCGGAGGTGTACCGGGCGGTGAAGTCCTCCCAGGAGAACGAGCCGTCGGTGCCGAACGGGATCGCCCGCAGGAAGTAGTAGCGGTACGCGTCCACGCCGAAGTGCGAGGTCAGGTCGGTGGGCGCGATGCCGGTCAGGTTGGACTTGGACATCTTCTCGCCGCCGACCATCAGCCAGCCGTTGGCCACGACCCGCTTGGGCAGCGGCAGCCCGGCGGCCATCAGCATGGCGGGCCAGATGACGGCGTGGAACCGCAGGATGTCCTTGCCGACGAGGTGGACGGAGGCGGGCCACAGCTCGGCGAAGCGCTCCGGGTCGCTGCCGTAGCCGGCCGCGGTGATGTAGTTCTGCAGCGCGTCCACCCAGACGTAGAGGACGTGCTTCTCGTCCCAGGGCAGTGGCACGCCCCAGTCGAAGGTGGAGCGGGAGATCGAGAGGTCCTTGAGGTCCTGCTCGACGAAGCGCAGCACCTCGTTGCGGGCCGAGGCGGGCTGGATGAAGTCCGGGTTCGCCGCGTAGAACTCCAGCAGCCGCGGGCCGTAGGCGGAGAGGCGGAAGAAGTAGTTCTCCTCCTCCAGCCACTCGACGGGCCGCTTGTGGACGGAGCAGAGCTTCTCGTCCTCGGTCGCGCCGTCGAGCAGCTCGGACGGGAGCTTGAACTCCTCGCAGCCGACGCAGTACGGGCCGGAGTAGCCGCCCTTGTAGATCTCGCCCTTGTCGAACAGGTCCTGGACGAACTCCTGCACCCGGGCGGTGTGCCGCTCCTCGGTGGTGCGGATGAAGTCGTCGTTGGCGATCTCCAGGTGCTCCCAGAGCGGCTTCCAGGCCTCCTCGACCAGCTTGTCGCACCACTCCTGCGGGGTGACGCCGTTCGCCTCGGCGGTCCGCATGATCTTCTGACCGTGCTCGTCGGTGCCGGTCAGGTACCACACCTTCTCGCCGCGCTGGCGGTGCCAGCGGGTGAGGACGTCGCCCGCCACGGTGGTGTACGCGTGGCCCAGGTGCGGGCGATCGTTGACGTAGTAGATCGGGGTGGAAACGTAGTACGCCGGGGCGTTCGCCCCGGTGGTGCTGTGGTCTGCAGTGGCCGCCATGGTCCGAAAGCTTAGTCGGGCGCGCGGACCGCCCTCGACCGAGTTCTCTCCCGGCCGGGGGCGGTCCCTCCGTGCGCCCCGGCGTCAGCCCAGCAGCCGCGACCAGAACCGGGCCCAGCGTCCGCGCGGCCGGGCGGGCTCGGCCGCCGGGGGCGTCCCGGCCGGCTCGGCGTGCGCCGGGTAGCCGGGGGCGTGCTGCCAGTGCTGGTCGGCGGAGGCCACCCGGCCCTCGCGCATGATCCGCACGGTGTGGCCGCCGCATCCCGGGCAGGTCGGCTTGAGCAGCGGTGACGGCACCCGGACGCCGTTGGCGTGGTACTCGAACACGACGTGGCCGTCCTTGCCCACGTGGTGCTCGATGTCGTACGCCTGCTCCCAGCCGTACCCGCAGCGCAGGCACGCGAAGGAGTAGGCCTCCCGTACGGTCTCGACGGGAGTGTGCGGCCGGCCGGCCAGGCCGGCGGTGCTCAGTGCGCTGCCACTGCGGGGGCTACCGACAACATCGCTCATGGCCGTCTCCCAGCGCCCGCCGGACGCTCGTCCGGCTGGGTCTTTCCCTTCCAGGAAATGCCCGGACCGCCTCGGCCGACGCCCCACTTGTGAAGACTTGGATGCGGATTGGGGAGCCCTATACGAAGGGCCTCCCCGGTGCCTTGAACCGCGACCGAAACTTCAGCTCAGCGGGTGTTTACCGGGGCCTTCACTCCACGGTACGGCTCCCCGTGGGCAACGCAACCCCCCGTGTTCACTTCTTTCCCGGAGCTCCTTCCAGGCCTTCCCTCTTCGCCGCCACGACGGCGTCGAAGACCTCCCGCTTGGGCAGCGAGAGCTCCACCGCGACGGCCGCGATGGCCTCCTTGCGGCGCTCCCCGGCCTCCTCCCGGACGGCCACCAGCCGGGCCAGCTCGGCCGGGGTCAGCTCCTGGGGCGCGGCCGGCGGGGCGCCGGCGACCACGACGGTGATCTCGCCCCGGACGCCGTCGGCGGCCCAGGCGGCCAGCTCGCCGATCGGCCCGCGCTTGACCTCCTCGTAGGTCTTGGTGAGTTCGCGGCAGACGGCGGCGGGCCGCTCCGGTCCGAAGGCCTCGGCCATCGCCGTCAGCGCCTCGGCGATCCGGTGCGGCGCCTCGAAGAAGACCATGGTGCGCGGCTCGGCGGCGATGGAGGCGAGCTGCCGGGCCCGGTCGCCGCTCTTGCGCGGCAGGAAGCCCTCGAAGGTGAAGCGGTCCACCGGCAGGCCGGACAGGGCGAGCGCGGTGAGCACCGCCGAGGGCCCGGGCACCGCGGTGACCTTGACGTCGGCGGCCACGGCGGCGGCGACCAGCCGGTAGCCGGGGTCGGAGACCGAGGGCATGCCGGCGTCGGTGACCAGCAGCACCCGGGCGCCGCCGAGCAGCGCCTCGACGAGTTCGGGGGTGCGGCCGACCTCGTTGCCCTCGAAGTAGGAGACGACCCGTCCCGCCGGGGTCACCCCGAGTGCCTGGGTGAGGCGGCGCAGCCGCCGGGTGTCCTCGGCGGCGATCACGTCCGCCGTGGCCAGTTCGTCGACCAGTCGGGGCGGGGCGTCCGAGACGTCGCCGATGGGGGTGCCTGCGAGAACGAGTACTCCTGTCACGGTCCCCATCCTCGCAGCTCCTCGGTCGGCGGGGCTTTTGGTGACGATTCGGTCAGCTTCCGAGGGAGCGGACACGCGTGCGAAGAGCGCCCCTACGATGTGGCGGATGAACGGCGACACGGCGGCCCAGACGCCCACCGGTACGGACCACTCCGCGCACGGCGGCGTCGGCCTGCCGTCCCCCCGGCCGGCGCAGGCCGGGCCCGCCGGCTGGCGCGACCGCCTGGCCCGGCACGGTTGGACGGCCCGCCCCGCGGCGACGCTCACCGAGCGCCTGGTGCCGCCGATGCCGGACGGCCCCCGGGTGACGCCCCGGGACGTCCCGCAGTCGCCGCTGCTGCTGCGGATGGGCGTCTCGCTGCCGCAGGGCCTGTGGTTCTTCCTCTGCCGCTGGGCCGGCTGGCTGGGTCCCGTCGCGGTGGCGGTGTTCGCCGGCCTGCTCCGGTTCACGAACCTCGGGCAGCCGCACGCGATCATCTTCGACGAGACGTACTACGCCAAGGACGCCTACGCGCTCTGGCACGGCGGCTACGAGATCAGCTGGCCGGAGGACGCCAACACCACCATCATGACGCCGGGCGCGGCCGTCCCGTACCGGGCGACGCCCTCGTACGTGGTGCACCCGCCGGTCGGCAAGTGGATCATCGGCGCGGGCGAGCAGCTGTTCGGCATGAACCCCTTCGGCTGGCGGTTCGCGGTGGCGCTGCTCGGCACCCTGTCGGTGCTGATGATCGCCCGGATCGCCCGCCGGATGTTCCGCTCCACCCTGCTGGGCTGTGTGGCGGGCCTGCTGCTCTCGGTGGACGGCCTGCACCTGGTGCTCAGCCGGGCCGCGCTGCTCGACCTGGTGGTGATGTTCTGGACCGTCGCCGCCTTCGCCTTCCTGTTGCTGGACCGCGACCGAACCCGGGCGCTGCTGGCGGAGCGGCTGGGCGGGGTGGAGAACGCCGCCCTCGCCCAGCGGGTGAACCTGGGCTGGCGCCCGTACCGGATCGCGGCCGGCGTCTGCGTCGGCCTGACCTGCGCCACCAAGTGGAGCGGCCTGTACGTCGCGGCGGCCTTCGGCCTGCTCACGGTGCTCTGGGACGTCGGTGCCCGCCGCCTGGCCGGTGCCCCGCGCCCGTTCCTGGCGGTGCTCGCCCGGGACGCGGTGCCGGCCTTCGTCTCGGTGGTCGTGGTCTCGGTGGCGGTCTACATCGCGTCCTGGTGGGGCTGGTTCGCCAGCAGCACCGTCCCCGGCCAGGGCGGCTGGGGCCGGGACTGGGCGGTCGGCCGCTCCACCGACTTCCCGTGGATACCCGAGGCCCTGCGCGCCCTGTGGCACTACCACTCGACGGTCTACGAGTTCCACGTCGGCCTGAGCGACCCGCACACCTACCAGTCCAACCCGTGGTCGTGGCTGGTGCTGGGCCGGCCGGTGTCCTTCTTCTACGAGTCCCCCAAGTTCGGCCAGGCCGGCTGCACCGCCGCCGACTGCGCCCGCGAGGTGCTGGGCATCGGCACCCCGCTGCTGTGGTGGACCGGCGTCGTGGCGCTGGCCTACTGCCTGTGGCGCTGGGCGGCCCGGCGGGACTGGCGGGCCGGCGCGCTGCTCTGCGGCCTGGCCGCCGGCTACCTGCCCTGGTTCGCCTTCCAGGAGCGGACGATCTTCCTGTTCTACGCGGTGGCCTTCGTCCCGTTCCTGGTGCTCGCCGTGACGATGATGATCGGCGCCCTGATCGGGCCCGCCGGCGCCTCCCGGGACCGCCGGATCATCGGTTCCACGGCGGCCGGCCTGCTGGTCCTGCTGATCCTCTGGAACTTCCTCTTCTTCTTCCCGCTGTTCACCGGGCAGACCATCCCGCTGGAGGACTGGCGCCGCCGGATGTGGTTCAGCACCTGGATCTGACCCGCCGCGCCCGGCGCACACCGGGTTCCCGCGAATCGTCCGTACGCGGTGCACGACACGTACCAGATCCGTCACAAGTGCCCGGCGATTCGCCGGCGCACCGATCCGCGCTGCCTAGGGTGGGGGGGTACCGCGTTTCCGGCCCCGGCCGGTTGCGCCCGGCCGCGAGACCCCTGGGGGACCTGCACCATGCGCAGTGGCGCGAAGATCGGCATCATCACCGGCGTGTCCATCGCCGTCCTCGCGGGCGGCGGCTACGGCGTGTACAGCCTGGTGAGCGAGTCGGACGGCGGCTCCGGTGGCAAGAAGCCGCGTACCGTGGTCGCCGAGCCGCCGTCGGCCGAGCAGGCCACAGCCGGTACGAAGGACTTCCTGGCGGCCTGGCAGGCCGGTGACATCGCCAAGGCGGCCTCGCTGACCGACGACCCGGCCGCGGCGACCGCCGCCCTGACCGCCTTCCGCGACCAGGTCAAGCCGAGCGCGCTGACCCTCACCCCGTTCGGCCCGACCACCCAGCAGGTCTTCTCCGCCGCCACCGGCACCCCCGCCCCGGCCGCCAAGCCGTCCGCCGGGGCCTCCGCCACGCCGGGCGCGGGCGGCACCGACTCGCCGTCCGCCACCGCCACGCCCGGGCCCACCGGCACGCTGATGTCCTACAAGGCGCGCGCCGAGTTCGCGGGCACCAACCGGGTCTGGGACTACCAGGGCTTCCTCGGTGTCGTGAAGATGAGCGACAACACCCCGGCCGTGCACTGGGCGCCGTCGGTGATCCACCCGCACCTGTCCGGCAACGAGACCATCTCCGTCCAGCCGGTGTTCGCCCCGCCGTCCACCGTGGTGGACCGCAACGGCAAGCAGGTCCAGGGCGCCTCGCTCACCCAGTCGCTGCTGACCACCCTCCAGGACAACGCCAACAAGCTGCTGCCGGCGGACCCGACCAAGGACCAGGACGCGGGCAGCGCGGTGGTGGTCTCCGACCCGGCCGGCAAGGGCCCGGTGGACAAGCTGTTCACCATCGTCGAGCCGAAGCCCGGCAAGCCGTTCAAGCTGACCATCGACAACAACCTCCAGGCCGTCGCCGAGAAGGCGATGACCGACCTGGGCGGCAAGCCCGGCTCCATCGTCGCGATCGAGCCGAGCACCGGCAACGTGCTGGCCTTCGCCAACTCGCCGGCCAACGGCCAGAACCGGGCCTTCGCCGGGCTGCTCGCGCCGGGCTCGACGATGAAGATCGTCACCTCGGCGGCGCTGCTGGAGGCCGGGATCAACCCGGACACCGTGGTGGCCTGCCCGGACAAGAGCAGCAACCCGGTGGCGATCCCGAACGACTTCCCGGGGTCCTTCCCGACCAACACGCTCCAGCAGGACTTCATGGTGTCCTGCAACACGGCCTTCATCAACCAGGGCCTGACCAGCCTCAAGCCGGAGACCCTGTCGGGCACGGCCAAGGACGTGTTCGGCATCGGCCTGGAGTGGAAGACCGGCCTGCCGAACGCCGACGGCAAGGTGCCGGCGGCGCCGGGCAGCAAGGACGAGCAGGCCATGAACTACATCGGCCAGGGCAAGGTCCAGATGAACCCGCTGGCCATCGCCTCGATCACCGCGACCGTGCAGAGCGGCGCGTTCAAGCAGCCCATCCTGGTCCCCGGCCTGCCGCAGCAGGCGGCGGCCCGCCAGATCTCGCCGGACGTCGCCGCCAAGCTGCGCGCGATGATGAACGCCACCGCCGTCGGCGGCACGGCCAGCCAGGTGATGTCCGGGATCACCGACAACGCGGGCGCCAAGACCGGCTCCGCCGAGGTCCAGGGCGCGTCGACCACCAACAGCTGGTTCACCGCCTTCCGCGGCAACCTGGCGGTGGCCGCCGAGGTGCAGGGCGGCGGCCACGGCGTGGACGCGGCCGGCCCGGCCGTCGCCTCGATCCTGAAGGCCAACGGCAGCGGCCGCTGAGGCCCGCCCGACGATCCCTGCGCAGCCCGCTCGGCCCCGGCCGGGCGGGCTGCGGCCGTCTCCAGGGCCCCTCGGCCCGTCAGCCCCCCGGCAGGACGGGCTGCCGCGCTCTCCCCCGCGTCCGGCCGGGCTGGGCCGGACGCCGGCTGTTCCAGCGCCCGGCCGCCAGCCGGGGCCAGATCATCAGCACCGCCGGCAGCGCCAGGTACCCGAACCGTCCGGCCGGGGCCAGCATGAAGGCGATCGCGAGCCCGGCGGCCAGCAGGTCGGCCGCGGCGATCGCGGAGACCGGCGGCCGGGCCAGCAGCCAGATCGCCACCGCGACCAGGGCCACGGTCATCAGCGCCAGCGAGATCGCGTGCCCGGTCGGGCCGAAGCCCGCCAGCACCTTGCCGGGCAGCGGGCTGCCCGCCGGGGTGCGGATCGCCGTCATCCCGAGCGGGAAGCGCACCACCTGTTCACGCAGCGCGGCCGACTGGGTCAGTACGGACGGCAGGACCACCAGCGCGCTGACCCCGACCCCGATGAGCGCGGTGCGGGCGGCCGGCCGCCGGCCGTACAGCCGCCAGAGCAGCAGGACGGCGACCGGCAGCGCGGGCCAGGCCGTCCACTTCAGGGTGCAGGCGAGGGCGAGCACCAGTCCGGCGCCGACCGTGCGGTCCCGCTCGGCGAGCGCCATGGCCAGGCAGCAGACCCCGATCAGCGGCAGGTCCACCCCGCCGACCGCCAGGGCGAGCGCGATCAGCGGCGAGGCGGTGAGGACGGCCAGTGGCAGCAGCGGCGCCCGCGGGTCGCCGCCGCCGGGGCGGGCGGGCCGCAGCAGCCGCCAGGCGGCCAGCAGGCAGGCGAAGAAGGTCAGCGCGAACCAGATCCGGGCGTCCCCGGCGACCCTCGCGAAGGCGGTGGAGTCGCCGAGCAGCTGGCGCGGCATCCCGAACAGGGACATCGCCGGCAGGTACGGGTTGTAGTCGGTGACCACCACCGGGTGCGGCAGGTACGCGGTGCCGGTGGTGAGCAGCAGGTGGGCCGAGCGTTCGACCACCATGACCTCGGACTGGTGGCGGCCGGTCAGGGCGAGCAGTGCGAGCGGGACGACCACGGCGCCGACCAGGGCGACCGAGGCGGCGGCCCGGGCCGCGAAGCGGCGCGGCAGGACCAGGCAGAGCAGCCCTGCCAGGAGGTAGGCGGGGGCCGCGATCGTGCCCCAGATCCGCTGGTTGGGCAGGTCGGAGACGAGCGGGAAGGCGGCGGCCCAGCCGGCCGCCACCAGGCAGCCGAGCAGTTGGACGGTCCGCAGCGAGGCGAGCGCGGCGAGCCTGCTGGTGTTCAGCCGTCCGGGCGTGGGCGGAAAGGTGCTCTCGCCGCGCTGGCGGGGCAGGGGCCGGGCGGAGAAGCCGCGCGGTGGCCGTCCCGGTCCGGACGGCGCCTCGGTCGCGGGGGTCTGGGCCGGCGTTCTGCCCCGGCCGGTGAAGCGGCCGCGCGGGCGGGAGTAGCCGGGCGTGCGGGTGCTCACCATGATGGAAGGTTATGGGTGGGAGCCGGGCCCTGTCGCCATGGCGTCGGACACCGGACGGGCTATGGCGTGAAAAGGGCCGCCGGACGTCTCGGCGGTCGGCGGCCCTTCACGCGGGGTTTGCCTGCGGGTCAGCCGGCGGCGCTGTCCGAGGACACCGGCTGCGGCTCGTCCTGCTCCAGCCGGGAGTGCCTGATGCTGTAGCCGAAGTAGACGACGAGGGCGACGGCGAGGGCGATCGCGCCGGCCCGGAAGGTGTCGGCGTGCAGGCCGGTGATCAGGTAGATGCAGAAGCCGACGCTGATCAGCGGGACGACCGGGTAGCCGGGCACCTTGAAGCCGCGCGGCAGGTCGGGCTGGGTGCGGCGCAGCACGATCACGCCGATCGAGACCACCGAGAAGGCGATGAGCGTCCCGAGGCTGGTGATGTCGGCCAGGACCCGCAGCGGGATGAACGCGGCCAGCGCGCCCACGCCGAGGCCCACCACGGCGGTGTTCCACACCGGGGTGCCGCTGCGCGGGGAGAGCTTGGCGAAGCGCTTGGGCAGCATGCCGTCGCGGCCCATCGAGTACAGGATGCGGGTCTGGCCGTAGATCACCACGAGGGTGATGCTGAAGATCGAGACGATCGCGCCGATCGCGAAGACGATCGCGGGCCAGCTCTGGCCGGTGATGTCCTGGAGGATCTGGGCGAGGCCGGCCTCCTGGCCGTCGAACTTGGTCCACGGCTGGGCGCCGATGCCGGCCAGGGCGACCAGGATGTAGAGCAGGGTCACCACGACCAGCGAGATGATGATCGCCAGCGGCAGGGTGCGGCGCGGGTTCTTGACCTCCTCACCGGCGGTGGACACGGCGTCCAGGCCGATGAAGGAGAAGAAGATGCTGGACGCGGCGATCTGGACGCCGCTGAAGCCGAGCGGCATGAACGGGGTCAGGTTGCCGGAGTGGAAGCCGGTGAGCGCCACGCAGATGAACATCAGCAGGATCGCGATCTTGATCGCGACCATCACCGCGTTGACCTTGACCGACTCGCTCACGCCGCGGATCAGCAGGAAGCAGACCATCGCGACCAGCAGCAGCGCCGGCAGGTTGAACCAGTGGTCGCTGTCCGGCGCGCCGGACAGCGCCTCGGGGATCTTGAAGCCGAAGGCCAGGTCGAAGAACTTGTTCAGGTACTCGGCCCAGGTCACCGCGATCGCGGAGGCGGACACGCCGTACTCCATCAGCAGGCAGATGCCGACGGCGAAGGCGACGCCCTCGCCGAGGGTGGCGTAGGCGTAGGAGTACGAGGAGCCGGAGACCGGGATCGCGGAGGCCATCTCGGCGTAGCAGAGCGCGGTGAGTCCGGCGGTGACCGCGGCGATCACGAAGGACAGGATGACGGCCGGGCCGGCCGAGGGCACCGCGGTGTTCAGCACGAAGAAGATGCCGGTGCCGATGGTGGCGCCGATGCCGATCGAGGACAGCTGCCACAGGCCGATCGAGCGGCGCAGGTGGATGCCGGAGCGCCCGCCCTCCTCGGGGGCGCCGGCCGGGAGGGAGTCCTTGCCTTCGGTCTCGGCGATCAGTGTCGAGACGGGCTTGCGTCGCAGCAGACGCGCACCAAGGGTGTTGCTGGCCAAAACTGCGGTCCTTCTGGGCGGGGGAGGGTGTCCTGGCAGGTGGTCACCCGACATGCCAGGGGGTGTCATCGGGGACCAACCGAACAAACATGGGACAGTACCCCGCGAAAGCACCAGTGTCGCAAACGAACAGTCCCAACCGGCGCATTGTCCGAATCGGCGCATATCGATGCACAAACCGGACACTTCGTAGACGGCGCATCGACGTTCGGGCCATTAAAGCAGCAGCTCAGCACCCCTGCGGAGATCACCCGCCGAGCACGGCCCGCATCACCGACCGGGCGATCGGCGCCGCCAGCGCGCCACCCGTGACGTCCGTGGCGTCACTGTCCGCGACCACCACGGCCACCGCCACCGGCGGCACCGCGTCCGAGCCGGCCGGCACGGCCCACGAGATGAACCAGGCGTACGGCGTGCCGCTGTTGTCCACCCCGTGCTGGGCCGTCCCGGTCTTGCCGCCGACCACCGCCCCGGGGATCCGGGCGTTGCCGCCGGTCCCGTTCTCCACCACGTCGGTCATCAGGGCGCGCACCTGCCCGGCCACCGCCGGGGTCAGCGCCCGCCGGTACACGGACGGCTTCATCAGCTGCACCGTGGTGCCGTCGCTCCTGGTCAGCCTGTCCACGAGCTGCGGACGCATCACCGTCCCGCCGTTGGCGACCCCCGCCGCGACCATCGCCATCGTCAGCGGGGTGGCCGCCGTGTCGAACTGCCCGATCGAGGAGAGCGCCAGCTGCGACTCGTCCATCCGGGTGTCGAAGTTCGACCGGGCCGCGCGCACCGGGACGTCCAGCCCCGCGTCGTTGAAGCCGAAGTCCGCGGCCGTCGCGGCCATCCTGTCCAGCCCGGTCCGCACCCCCAGGTAACCCAGCACGCTGTTGCAGCTGGCGGTCATCGCGGCGGCCAGCGACAGGTCCGGCCGGTCGCAGGCCGGGGTGTCGTTGACCAGCGGCGTGGACGTGCCGGGCAGCACGTACGGGAACGGCGCCCCGGTCGGCGCGCCGGGATCGGTGACCACCCCGCTCGCCAGCGCGGCCGCGGCGGTGACCACCTTGAAGGTCGAACCCGGCGGGTAGGTCCGGCGCAGCGCCCGGTTGAGCATCGGCTCGTCGGGGTCGGCCTGCAGCCGGTTCCAGGCCGCCTGGTCCCCGGCACCGTACCCGGCGAAGTCGCCCGGGTCGTAGGAGGGCGTGCTGGCCAGCGCCAGGATCCGCCCGGTGGCCGGCTCGATCGCGGCGACCGCGCCCTTCTGGTCGCCGAGCCCGCGCATCGCGGCCTGCTGGGCGGCCCGGTTCAGCGTGGTGTGGACGTCCCCGCCGGGGTTCTGCCGGCGGGAGACGGCGTCCCAGACCGACCAGCCCGCCAGCCGGCCGTCGGTGCCGGTCAGCAGCTCGTCCTCGGTCGCCTCCAGCTGGGTGGTGCCGTACGCCTGCGAGGCGAAGCCGGTGACCGCCGCGTAGGTCGGGCCGTCGGTGTAGCTGCGCTTGTAGGCGTACCGGCCGCCGGTCGGCTCGGAGCCGGTCACCGGGTCCGAGCCGACCAGGATGTCGCCGCGCGGCTGGGCGTAGCGCTCGACGGTGAGCCGCTGGTTGGCGCTGTTGCGGTCGAGGTCCCTCGCCTGGAACACCTGCACCCGGGTGGCCTGCGCGCACAGTGCCACGACCAGCAGCAGGCAGAAGGTGCCCGCCCGGCGCACGGTGACCGAGATGCCCGGCAGCCCCTGCGGGCCGTTCCCCCCGGCCCGTGCGCGTCTCATCGGACCTCCTCGGGGGCCGGGCGGCGCGCGATGTCGCTCATGCGTCCGAGCAGCGCGACGATGATCCAGTTGGTGACCACCGAGGAGCCTCCCTGGGCGATGAACGGCATGGTCATCCCGGTCAGCGGGATCAGTGCGAGCACCCCGCCCGCCACCACGAACACCTGGAGGCCGACGATCGCGGCCAGCCCGATCGCCAGCAGCCGCCCGAACGGGTCGCGCAGCGCGATGCCGGTCCGGAAGCCCCGCGAGACCAGCACCGCGTACAGCAGGAACACCGCGACCAGCCCGGTCAGCCCGAGCTCCTCGCCGATCGTGGCGAGGATGAAGTCCGACTTGGCCGCGAAGCCGATCAGCACCGAGTGGCCGTTGCCGAGCCCGGTGCCCAGCTCGCCGCCCCAGGCGAAGGCGAACAGCGACTGGGCGATCTGGTTGGCGCCCCGGCCCGCCGCGATCGAACCCAGCGGGTCCAGCCAGTCCGCGACCCGGCTGTGCACGTGCGGCGAGAGCCAGCCCACCGTCACCGCCCCGACGGCGGCCAGGCCCAGGCCGATCGCGATCCAGCCGGTGCGCGCGGTGGCCACGTAGAGCATCACCACGAACAGGCCGAAGAACAGCAGCGAGGTGCCGAGGTCGGTCTCCAGCACCAGGACGCCGACGAACGCCGCCCAGATCAGCAGCACCGGACCGAGCACCCGCCCGCGCGGCAGCTGCCAGCGCCAGACCCGGCGGCCGGTGAGCGCCAGCGCGTCCCGGTGCACCGCCAGGTACGCCGCGAAGAAGACCGCCAGCAGGATCTTGGCGAACTCCCCGGGCTGGAAGGAGAGCGGCCCGACCACGACCCAGATCCGGGAGCCGTACACCGGCGGGAAGAAGATCGGCAGCACCAGCAGCACCAGCGCCACCAGCGCCCCGATGTACGCGTAGCGCCGGAGCCGCCGGTGGTCGCGCAGCAACAGCAGCACCGCGATGAACAGCCCCACTCCCAGGGCCGACCAGAGCAGCTGGGTGGTGGCGGCGCCCGGCCCTCGGGTGGCCCGGTCGAGCCGGTGGATCACCACCAGCCCGATCCCGTTCAGCAGCACCGCGATCGGCAGCAGCAGCGGGTCCGCGTACCGGGCCCGCCACCGGACCACGGCGTGCGCCGCCAGGGCGAGCACCCCGAGCGCGGCACCGTACCCGGCCGCGTCGGCCGGGACGCGGCCGTCCAGGTTGACGCCCACCTCGACGTAGCCGAACACGGCGATCAGGACGGCGCCGACCACCAGGGCGAGCTCGGTGGCACGTCCGGTCGGCGCCGGCCGGCGCGGCCCGGCGGCGGATCTCGGCACGGCGGAGGGTGTCGCCACGGACCGTCCTGGGGTAGCGGGAGGACCCGGTGCCGCCGGCCGGGGGATGCCGGTCGGGGCGGACCGGCGGGGCCGGTCCACCCCGGTGGGAGCGGCGGTCGGACTCGGGGTCAGACGGTGGCGCGGGAGGCCTCGACGGTCGCCTTCAGCTCGGCCTCGGCGGCGTCCGAGAGCGAGGTCTGGATGATCTGCCCGCCGAACCGGGCCAGCGCCGGGACGACCTTGTCCGCGGTCGCCGTGCGCACCAGCAGGAACACGGCGGCGGTGCCGGGCTGGAGGTGCTCGCCGACCTGGCGCATGAAGTCGTCGTCCACCCCGATGTCGGTGGAGGCGCCCACCGCCGCCCCGGTCGCGCCGCCGACCGCCGCGCCCACCAGGGGCATGAAGAACAGCAGGCCGATGACCCCGCCCCAGAGCGCGCCGCTCGCGGCACCCGCCCCGGTCGTGCTGACCTGCTGGTGCAGCTTGATCCTGCCGTCCGCGCGCCGCTCGACGACGACCGCGTCCTCCAGTTCGATCAGCTTCTGCTTCTGGAGCCCGATCGCCTCGCTGCGCACCGCCTGGGCGGTGGCGAGGTCCGGGTAGGCGATCGCGAACAGGTTGCTCACTGCGGGGTCCTTCCAGGGTGTCGGACAGGCCGGCCGGGTCCGGACGCCCGCACGGCGGCGCCCGTGTCCCGTTTCGTCACCCTAACGAGCAATATCCATGTTTATCGGTTCTTCGCTGCGGTGTGTCCGCCATTGCCGGAATCACCCGGGACCCCGCTCACTCCGGCCGCCGCCCGGCCAGCGACGCCACCCCCGCCCCGACCGCGGCCAGCAGGACGACGGCCACCGCCAGGCTCGCCCAGGGCACCGCGATCCGACCGGTCCGCGCCGCCGAGACCAGCCCTCGCACCGCCGCGTTGGCCGGCGAGGCCGGCACCACGAGCAGCAGCGTGGCCAGCAGCAGGGCCGTCGGGACGCCGTACTGCGCCCGGACCGGCACCGGACGGTTCGACACCGCCCCGACCAGCACCCCCAGCAGCGCGCAGACCGCCGAGGCCGCCAGCCCGGCCGCCACCGCCGGCCCGGCCCCCGGGGCCCCCGGCGCCCCCGCGTTCGCCACCGGCCCGCTGGTCCACCACACCGCCGCCACCTGACCCGCCGCCAGCACCAGCGACACCGTCAGCGCCGCCAGCAGCGCCCCCAGATGGACCCGGACCGGGCCCGCCGCCGCCACCAGGCAGGCCCGCGAGGCCGGCGGCTCCGCAGCCAGCACGCTGCGCACGTACCAGGCGCTCACCGGCAACAGCACCCCCGCGCCGAAGCCGAGGCCGCCCAGCAGCGGGTCGCCCGCCGCCACCCCGACCACCAGCGACAGCGCGTACGCCAGGAACGGCGGCAGCCAGGCGTGCGAGCGCAGCAGCAGCTCCAGGTGGTACCGGGTCAGCGCCCCGATCCGCGCCGTCACCGCTCCCCCTCCTCGCGCCGCCGCACCGCCAGCACCCGGACGGCCGGGCGGCCCAGCAGCAGCCGGCGCAGCAGCGCGTCCGAGTGCGCGGCCGGCACCACCAGTCGCACCGCCGTCCCGGCCAGCGCGGTGGCCTCCGGCGCTCCCGGCAGCCGCGCCGGCAGCGGGGCACCGTCCTCGACGTCCACCTCGACCTCCATCACCGGGCCGTCCGGCACCGGCTCCCGCGCCCCCTCCTCGACGGGCCGCAGCCCGCCGTCCGCGTCGACCCGGTACGCCGCGCTGGTCAGCCCGGCCAGCCGGGCCGGGTCGTGGTCGACGAACAGCACCGTGCCGCCCGCCGCCGCCCGCTCGGCGGCGGCCTCGTCCAGCACCGCCCGGGCCTCCGGGTCCAGCCCGGTCCAGGCCTCGTCCAGCAGCAGCACCCGTGCCTCGGGGAGCAGCGCCTGGGCGACGGCGACCTTCTGGCAGGTGCCCTTCGACAGCCGGCTCAGCGGCGTGCCCGCCCGGTCCGCGACACCGAAGCGGTCCAGCAGCTCCCCCGCCCGCCGCCGCGCCCGCTCCGCCGGCAGCCCGTGCACCCGGCCCACCCGCAGCAGGTAGGAGGCGGCGTCGAAGGGCAGCGCCGGCGGGAAGCGCTCGGGCACGTACGCCGCCGGACCGGGCCGCGTCACCCGCCCCGTACTCGGCCGCTCGATCCCGGCGGCCAGCCGCAGCAGGGTCGACTTGCCGCTCCCGTTCCGCCCGGCGATCCGCACCAACTCGCCCGGCCCCGCCGCCAGATCGACCCCGCGCAGGATCCACCGCTCCCGCCGCCCGTACCGCTTGCCGACCGCCGTCAGCTCCATCCCGCCCCCGCTCCGGTCCGTTGTGCACGGAAGGCTATCCAGCCGGGGGTGAAGCCCGTGTGAGCGAATTCCTCATCCGTGCGCCGGAGTTCGCGCCGGAGCTGGTTGAGGCACGATCCGGACTCGTTTCGCCATGACGAACTGATGATCCCTAGTATCGGCCGGGTGACTACCGGACGACGACCACAGACCAGGCTCGGCAGCCTGCTGGCGGCCTTGGCGATAACGGGCGCCTCGCTGCTCCTCGGCCTGCCCGCCCACGCCGACGAACCATCAGCCGGGGCCGCTCCCGCGACCAAGGAGGCCCCCCGGGTCGACCTGGTCCTGGACGTCAGCGGCTCCATGCGCGAGGCGGACATCCAGGGCAAGAGCCGCATCGCGGTGGCCCAGCAGTCGCTGAACGAGGTGATCGACGCGCTGCCCGCGGAGACCGAGTTCGGCATCCGCACCCTGGGCGCGACCTACCCCGGCAACGACAAGGCCCAGGGCTGCCAGGACACCAGGCAGCTCTACCCGGTCGGCAAGACCGACAAGGTCGAGGCCAAGACCGCCGTCGCCACCCTTCGGCCCACCGGGTTCACCCCGATCGGACTGGCCCTGCGCGGCGCGGCCCAGGACCTCGGCAAGGGCGAGACCACCCGCCGGGTGGTGCTGATCACCGACGGCGAGGACACCTGCACCCCGCCCGACCCCTGTGACGTCGCCCGCGAGCTCGCCTCCCAGGGCATCCACCTGGTGGTCGACACCCTGGGCCTGGCCCACGACGACAAGACCCGCCAGCAGCTGCTCTGCATCGCCAACGCGACCGGCGGCACCTACACCGACGTCCGCACCCAGGAGCAGCTCACCGACAAGGTGAAGCAGCTGGTCGACCGCTCCAACGACACCTACACGGTGACCCCGGTCAAGACCACCGGCACCGACAAGTGCGAGAACGCCCCGGTGCTCGCCCCGGGCGTCTACACCGACCGCGAGAAGTTCTCCGAGCACCGCGTCTACAAGGTCCCGGTCAAGTCCGGCCAGGAACTGCGCGCCTCGGTCAGCGTCGCCCTCGACCGCCCGGTGGCCCGGGACTACGGCGTCCTGCTCCAGGCCACCAGCGCGACCGGCCAGGAGCTGGTCCGCGGCACCGACGCCGGCAGCAGTCGCACCGACGTGGTCTCCACCGGCCTGCGCTGGTCCACCGACGACTCCAAGGGCTACGTCGCCACGAGCCCCAAGGCCACCAAGGACGCCAAGGAGAAGCCGGAGACCACCGTCTGCCTGGTCGTCAGCAACGCGCTGGCCCCGCAGGCCGGCGTGCAGGCCGACCCCGGCATGCCGGTGGAGCTGACCGTCGACCTGGCCACCGCCTCGCCCGCCCCGGAGGGCGCCGCGATGGGCCTGGGCCGCGGCTGGATCCTGCTGCTCACCCTCACCCTGGCCGGCCTCGTCTTCGGCCTGCTCTTCGGCTGGATCGCCCGTTGGCGGATCTCCGTCTGGCGGGAGAACTGACCATGCGTACGACGATCCGCGGCGCCCTCGCCGCCCTCGCCCTGCTGCCCGCCCTGGCCCTGGGCGCCCCGGCCGCCTCGGCCGCCTCGCCGTCACCCTCGGCGAGCGCGAACGGCACCCCGGCCCCGGCGACCAAGGCCGGGACCTCCTTCCTGACCGCGGTCAACCTCTCCCCCGGCCAGGACGCCAACGTCGCCGTCTCCACCGGTGACTACCTGTACTGGGCGTTCGGCGCCTCCGAGGGCCAGACCCCGACGGTCGGCCTGACCGTCAACCTGGCCCCCTCGGCCGACCGGCACGGCCCGCAGACCTGGTCCGTCGAGGTCTTCGACGGGCTGCGCCGCCGCCAGGCGTGCACCGCCGGCACCCAGAACGCCACCGCCGAGCAGAGCGCCACCACCCTGACGCTCGACTGCACCCTGCGCGAGGTCCGCACCTGGTCCGAGCCGTGGTCCGGCGACCCGCTGCCCGGCACCTACTACGTGCGGCTGTCCGTCAGCGACGTCCCCCAGCCGGACCTCGGGCTGGCCTCCTCGGTCCGACTGCACGTGGCCGCCAAGGGCGACGCCGACAACGCCCAGCCGGAGGGCGGCGAGCTGAAGGCCCCGCTGGTCCCGCCGGCCGGCGGCGGCGCGAGCACGGCCAAGGCGGCCGCGCCGGTGGCCCAGGAGGAGCACTGGTACACCGGCTGGTTCTCCGGCTGGAACAGCCGCTGGTACTGGACGGTCGGCGGTGCCTTCCTGGCCGCCTTGGCCGGCATCCTCGGCTACAACCTGACCCGGCACCCGCACGGGCAGCGGCCCGGCCGCTACGGCGCCGTCCCGCCCCAGGGCTCCCCGCACAGCGGCAGCTACGCGGGCTCGGACCGCCCCTGAGGCACCTCCCGGAGGGCCGGCCGGACGTCGTTCCGGCCGGCCCTCCGGCGTTCCCGGGTCGGTGGCGTACGGCCGCGTACGGCCGCGTCCACCGCGCTCAGCCGCGGAACAGGTTGTGCCCCACGTCGGACGGGACCTCGTCCTGGAACGGCGCGCTGCCCGGCCCCGGCACGTGCTCGCCGGGGACCGGCTCGTCGCCCTCCCGGTGCAGCAGCACGACCCCGTCCTCGGCCCACAGCTGCCGGTAGCCGTGCGCCAGCAGCAGCCGGATCCGCGCGGCCTGCTCCGTGTCCGTCTTGAACGGGAAGGACCGCTTGTCGCCCCGCATGAGCACGTACTCGCGCCCGCGCGGCGTGTCGTCGACCAGCACCACGTCCGTCCGGGCGGTCAGCCGCGGCGCGATCTGGTTGTCCGCCTCGACGGAGGCCCCGTCCGGGATCAGCGCGGCCGCCCGCACCAGCGCCGCCTCGCTGGTCCTGGGCGCCCAGGAGGACGGCACCGCCAGCGGCAGCAGTCCGATCGGCAGCGCGGCCACCAGCGCGATCCCGGCCGCGCCGAGGCCCAGCCGGCGGGCCCGCCGCACGCTCCGCTCCGGCCGCCCGGTGGCGCTCAGCCGGCCCAGCACCTCGATCGCGGCGGTGAGCAGGATCGGCCACAGCAACGAGTCGTAGTGCCGGGCGATCGACCAGTGGTTGGGATTGCTGGAGAGGATCCGCTCGGCCAGCAGCGGCACCGCGCACAGCACGGTGGCCGAGCGCAGCGGCAGCAGCAGCGTGGTGCCGAACAGCCACAGCAGCAGCAGCGGCTTGAGCGGCTGGTCGAAGGCGGTCCGGACCAGCAGGAACGGGTCGTGCAGCAGGTTGCGCAGCGCCTCGCCGCCGTCCGCGCCGAGCGCCGCGTAGTTCCAGTAGTAGCCGGGCTCCCCGCCCATCGCCGGGATGAGCAGGCCGATGGCCAGCGCCGAGGCGGCCGGGCCGCCCAGCAGCAGCCCGAGGCCGGTGAGGCGGCCCGCCCGGTCGCCGGTGCGGCGGGTGCGCAGCAGCAGCACCAGGCCGTACGCCCCGACCATCAGGCCGAGGTCCTCCTTGGTGCAGCACAGCAGCAGGCCGGCCAGCAGCACCGTGCCGTACCGGCGGGCCAGCCCGCGCTCCAGCATCAGCAGGGTTAGCGGGACCGCGAAGGCGACCTCGTGGAAGCCCACCCTGGCGGCGACCAGCAGCGGCCAGCCGAGCGCGTGGACCAGGCCCGCCAGGTCGGCGGCCCGCCGGGCGGTGCGCGGCTCGGCGCCGGCGAAGGCGTACCCGGCGATCCGCCGGATCAGCGGCACCCCTGCCGCGAACAGCAGCGACTGCCCGATGATCAACGAGCGCGGGTCGTCCCAGATCCAGTACAGCGGCGCGAGCAGCGCCAGCACCGGCGAGAAGTGGTCGCCCAGCAGCGAGAAGCCGGGCGGGAACTCGTGGTGGAAGCTCTTCAGCGTGGAGACGGGCAGCCCGAAGTGGGCGTAGCCGCGCACGCCCTGGTCGAAGATCCCGAGGTCGAAGCCGCCGAGCGAGACGGACGTCCAGCCCTGCAGGCCGATGGCGCAGGTCACCGCGAAGCAGAGCGCGGTGAGCAGCGCGGTGCGACGGGCCGGGCCGAGCAGGACGGCGGCGGCCAGCCGGCGGGCGGCGGGCACGGCGGCGGTCGGCGTCGGGGGTGCGGTCTGGGTGGTCACGTGAGGTCTGGTCCGTCCGGTCTGGGTCCGTGGGTCCGGTCCGTCAGGTCCGGTTCGTCAGCTCTGGGTCGCGGTCCGGCCGGTCGGCGGACAGGGCCCGTGTCCCGCCGCCGGTGGCCGCGACGGCCTGGCTCCGGGCGCGGTACAGCCGCACGCCCAGGGTGACCAGGACGGCGATCGCGATCGGCGGGTAGATCGCGCCGGGCAGCTGCCAGTACCAGGCGACCCCGCGGCCCCACCGGTGCGGCACCGTCCACATGACGTGGGAGAGGAACACCAGCAGGGTCAGGCCGAACAGCACCTGCCGGGCCCTGGTCCGGGCCTCCACCGCCAGCAGGGCGAGGAGCGGCACGCACCAGACCCAGTGGTGGGTCCAGCTGATCGGCGAGACCAGCAGCGCGGTGAGCGCGGCGCAGACCGCGCCCCAGGCGTCGGCCCGGCGCAGCACCTTCGCCGAGCGCCCGGCCAGCACCGCCACGCCGAGCCCGAACACCGCGACCACGGCCGAGGCGACGAGCCCGACCGTGCCGGGGTCGTTGACGTCGAGCAGCCGGCAGACCGCCCCGCGCAGCGACTGGTTGTCCACCAGGACGGTCACGCCGACCCGGCTCGGGTCCCAGAGGTAGTTCGTCCAGAACCCGTACGAGGCCTCCGGCAGGGCGGCCCAGCCGATCAGGCCCGCCGCCAGGAAGGTGCCGGCCGAGACCAGCGCGGCCCGGACCCGGCCGGTCAGGAACAGGTAGACGGCGAACAGGCCGGGGGTGATCTTGATGGCGGTCGCCAGGCCGATGCCCACGCCCTTGAGGCGGTTGCCGTCCGGGCGGGTCAGGTCCCACAGGACCAGGCAGAGGATGCCGAGGTTGACCTGGCCGTACTGGAAGGTGGTGAAGACCGGCTCCAGCCAGACGCCGACGCCGGTCGCCAGGATCACCACGGCCGCGCGGTGCTGCCTGGGCCAGCCGGCCAGCTTGAGCGAGAGGTGCACGGCCGCGGCGAGCAGCGCGTAGTTGAGGAGCATCACCAGGACGCGCAGGGTGCTCACGCCGAACCAGGTGCTCGGCACGAAGAGCATCGCCGCGAACGGCGGGTAGGTGGCCGGCAGGTCCCAGCCGGGCAGCCGCATCGCGTAGAGGTCCTCGCCGCGGACGACGGCCTGGCCCTCGGCCCGGTAGACCAGCATGTCGACCATGGTGGCCCCGTGGGTGTGCCGGAACCAGGCGAAGAGTGCCAGGGAGACCGCCGCCACGCAGGCCGCCGTGAACGTCCAGGAATTCGGTCTTCCGGTTTCCGCCGCGCCGTCGGACTGTTCCGGGCCCGACTGCCGCACCCGCCGTTTCAGACCGAACTCGCGCACCGCGATGGCACCTCGTCGAGATAGACCAGATCGTTCCCTCGTCAGCGTCTGGGCCAACCCACCATAACCGACCCCCCTGAGGCCCAAACCGCGTCAGAAACGGGTTCAGGAGAACGGTGTGACCTCGCTCACGAACACCCCTTCGGGGGCTCCGGCGGCGGCCCCGGCGGCCAAAACGCGAAATCCCGCCGGGAGTTGCCTCCCGGCGGGATTTCGTCGACCGGCCTGAGCCGGTCCATTGGGTGGAGCTGAGGGGATTCGAACCCCTGACCCCCTCGATGCGAACGAGGTGCGCTACCGGACTGCGCCACAGCCCCAACGAGAAGAAACTCTAGCACCTTTCGGAGGGGGTCCGTGACCACCCCCCGGATCGCGGTCCCGGCCGGGGGGTGGCCCTGGTCATTCGTTGGCCGCGCGCGGGCGCGACTCGGGAGCCTGGGGCTCCGCGTACTGGTCGAACAGCGGAGTCTTGCGGGACTCCGCCGGGCGGCCGGCGGTCCAGGTGCCGGGGGCCGACAGGTCGAGGCCGCGGGACACCCTGGGGGCGACCGGGGCGGTCACGTAGGTCGGCAGCGGGACGGGCACCGGCTCCCAGGAGTCCGGTCCGGCCGCGCCGCGCTCGCGCATGCCGTCGACCCACTCCTCGTGCTCGGTCGCCTCGGCCACCGCGGAGGCGGAGGGCACCGAGACGGTCGCCTGCTCGGGGTCGACGGCCAGCCGCAGGTGCGGGCGGCGGGCGGCCCGCCCCTCGACGGGTGCGGCCGGGGCCGGCTCCTCGGCGGCGGGCGCCTCGGCCTT
>NZ_JBEZUT010000115.1:0-24414 GCF_040636595.1 Kitasatospora sp. NPDC036755 | reverse complement strand
ACCACCGCACAGGACTGGTGGACGACCTACTACGGCGGGCAGGGCTTCTACACCTCCGCCCGACGGTCTGGGGACTCAACGCTCGCCTCCGCGGCCGCCGCCGGTATAGAGCGGCCGGACCGGCCGACCGCTCCCGCCCGGGTAGCAGGCACGGCCGGACCGCACCGGCCGACCGGGATGGTGAGCGGTCCACCGAACCGGCCCGTCTGGCCCAAGTACGGTGGAACGGCTGGTCGGCGTGCTTGGCATGTGCGTCCTCCTCGCTCGATCCGGTGGCCCCGGTCCGCCCGGGACCCCGTGGACGGCGGCTTCCTGGCAGCGGGCGCAGTGGCCGCACTGCCGCAGGGAAGCCGAGATGTGAGCCTAGAAGAACCGTTCGGTTTCCTGCGAGGTGGCCCTGTTCCCAGCGTGCCGATATCGGGCCCCGCTTCGGAGGTTGCCCGTCCGCATTCGGCGCGGGCGCTCGGCGCGCGGGCCTGGATCGGCGCGCGGACGCGGTCGCCGGATCGCGCCCATCTCCACCATGGACCCGCCGCCCGAGTTCGGCAGCGCAAACGGCCAAGGCACGGCTTTTCCACGCCGGATGGGTGACAGCCGCTCAGCATGCGATACGAACCGGGAGCACGCGGCGGCTCAGGGAAGCTCGGTCAGGCACCGGCCCCGACTCCACGGGAAAGTCCGGGGAACGCCCGTGTGAACACCGGAGGGTGCCGTGCCCCGATGTGCCCCTCCGAGCCCCGGCGCGCCTCGACTGCCGCCCTCGGGTGGGAGCGGGCCCTACCCGAGGAGCGCAGCGACCGCACCCGGGGCGCAGCGGGCCGGCGTCTGGGCCTCGGGCATGGCCGTCTCCGTCGTCCGCGCTCAGCCGGCGTCGCCCACCAACCCCGCGTCGCGCGCGAGCAGCGCCGCCTGGACCCGGTTGCCGACTCCGAGCCCGCTCAGGATCCGGCTGACGTGCGCCTTGACGGTGCTCTCCCGCATCCCGAGCACGCCGGCGATCTCGGCGTTCGAGAGCCCGTCGGCCAGTTCGCGCAGCACGTCCGTCTCCCGTGGGGTGAGCCCGGCGACCCGGCTGCGGGCGGCCACCGACCGGGGCGCCCCGACGCGGTGGTAGCGCTCGATCAGCCGCCGCGCGGCCGCCGGGTGCAGCATCCCCTGACCGCCCGCGACGACGTGGACGGCCCTGGCGATCTCCGTGGGAGGGGTGTCCTTCAGCAGGAAGCCGTCCGCCCCGGCCGCGAGTGCCTGGTACACGTACTCGTCCAGGTCGAAGGTGGTGAGGGCGATGACCCGCGGACCGTCGGGGAGTTCGCGCAGCCGGCGGGTGGCGGCGATCCCGTCGAGCCGGGGCATCCGGATGTCCATCAGTGCGACGTCGATGCGGTGGCGGCCGGCGAGTTCGACGGCCTGCAGCCCGTCGGCAGCCTCGGCCACCACGGTGAGCGCCGGGTCCTGGGCGAGCAGGTCGACCAGGCCGAGGCGGACCAGTGCGTCGTCGTCGACCACCATTGTTCGGATCATGCGGTGTCCTTCGGCTGCGGCTTCGGTTCTTGCTCCGGGAGCTTCGACGGCTTCCGTTCCTTCGTCACCCACGGCTGCTTCGGTCGCGTCGACGGCTCCGGCCGGTACACCCCCGGCGCCCCCAGCGCTCCTTCTGCCTCTTGTATCCCCTGTGTCCCTTGTCTCCCCCGCACCCCGTCCTGCGGCTGCCATGTTCCTCCCGGCCGGCGGTCCGGCGCGGGTAACCGGGCGGAGAGCCGGAAGCCGCCGCCACCGTCCGGACCGGCGTCGAGGTGGCCACCGAGGGCATCGACCCGTTCGGCCAGCCCCACCAGCCCGTACCCGCCGCCGCTGTCCGGCCCGTCCGGCAACGCGGTGCCCGGGCCGTTGCGGACCTCCACCGTCGTCGCCGGCGCACCGTAGCCGACGCGGACGGTGACGGGGGCGGTGTGTGCGTACTTGCGGGCGTTCGTCAGCGCCTCCTGGACCAGTCGGTGCACGGCCAGCCGGTGGGTGGTCGGAACGGTCTCCGGGTCTCCCGAGAGGGCGAGTTCGACCCGCTGACCGGCCTGGGTCGCCTCGCCGACGAGCTCGGTGAGGTCCCGTAGGGCGGGCGCCGGGACGGACCCGGCTCCGGCGGGCACGGACGGCTCGGCTCCCGCGGCGGGCGGGTCCGGCGGCTCGGCCCGCAAGGCGCCCAGGACGTCGCGCAGGTCGTCGAGCGAGCGGGCCGCGGTGGTGCGCAGCAGCTCGAGGCGGTGGGTGAGCCGGTCGGGATCGGCGGCGACGGTGCCGGCCCTGGCCTGGTCGCGCAGCACGCCGGCGTGCAGCACCAGGAGGCTGAGCCGGTGGGCCAACACGTCGTGCATCTCCCGGGCGACCCTGGCGCGTTCGGCGGCCCGGGCCTGTTCGGCGCGCAGCTCCCGCTCGCGGCGCAGCGCGTCGACCTGCTCGTGCAGGGTGCGGATCAGCACCCTTCTGCCGTGCAGCCAGAGCCCGACCGCCAGGGTGGCCGCCTGGACCAGGAGTTGCGACCCGGTGGTGCCCGCCCAGTCGACCAGCGAGTCCGCACCCGCCGCGCTCACCACGGCGATGACGGCGCCGCCGGCCGTCGCCGGACCGGTCCGGCCGAGGTAGGCGAGGTGGAAGACGCTGAACAGGCCGGGGAAGGCCCGGTTGAACAGCCCTCCGATGAGCACCGGCAGCACCGCCGAGGCCACCGGGTGGCGGCGGGCGAGGAAGAGTGAGAGCGACGCGAGCGCGGCGACGATCGTGCGCGGCACGCGCCACGGACCGTCGTGGCGCACCCACTGGACCAGGGCCTCCTCGACGGCCAGTCCGAGCAGGCCGAGCAGCAGCAACGTGTCCGTCCCGGCCCGGCGGTCCGGCCCGTACCAACCGAGCACGCTCCTGCGCATGCGTTCCTCCTTCCCCGCTCTTCTCGGTCCCTGCCCGTTCGCCGTCGGTTGCTTCGGGCTCGATGCTAGGGGCGCTCGGCCGCGGGCCGCCTCTGTCTTCCGGCTATCCGCACCCTCGACTTTCGTCAGGGGTCGGCGCCGCTGAGCGGCCGATTCGCGGCCGCTCCGCCCTGCCTAGCGTCGACGGCATGACCGACGAGAGGCACCACCGCCACCCTGACTCCCCTTCAGCCCGGTACGGTTCGCCCGTCGGCGGGGACCACCTGCTGTTCCTCGCCGAGGCCCTGCGCACCTTCCACGACACCGGCGCTCTGGCCCCCAGCGGTCCGGAGCTGGTGAACGCGCTGGTGGTGCCGGTCACCAGCCGCCCGAACCGTCCGATCTCGGTGCTGGAGGTCGGCGCCGGCACCGGCGTGGTGACCCGCCGGCTGGCCCGGGTGCTCCGGACCGGCGACCGCTTGCACGTCGTCGAGGCCAACCCGCGGTTCGCCGAACGGCTTCGGGAGGACCCGGTCCTCGCCGCGCGCCACCCGGGGGTCGGGCTGCGGTTGTCGGCCTGCCGGGTCGAGGAGCTGCCGGAGTGTCGCCCACCGGCGCCGGAAGGGGCCCTGCCGGAAGGGGCTCTGCCGGAGGGGTCCGCGCAGCGGTACGACGTGATCGTGTCCGGGTTGCCGTTCACCAACTTCGAGCCCCCGCAGGTGCGCGACCTCCTCGACCTCTACCTGCGGCTGCTGGCGCCGGGCGGCGAGCTGACGTACTTCGGGTACCTCGGCACGACGACCGCGCGCACCCTCACCGCCGGCCCCCGGCGGGGCGCCCGCCACCGGTCGGTGGTGCGGCTGCTGCGGCGGTTCGAGGAGGCGTACGGGCTCGGCGAGCGCACGGTGTGGCGCAACATGCCGCCGGCCCGCGCCCACCTGCTGCGGGCGCCGGGCGGGCGCGAGACCTGGACGCCGGCCGGGAACCCGGCCGTCGAGCCGGCGGGCGGGGCGGCCCCGGTCGCTCGATGATGGACCGGGGCCGGGCCCGGCTCCGACTCTCCGGCAGTGAGGAGCCGCGATGACCGTCTCGGTACGTGACGTGGAAGCCCAGAACCGCTTCGAGGCCTGGGAGGACGGAAAGCCGGTGGGCTTCGCCGAGTACCTGCGCAGCGACCGGCTGGTGGTCTACCCGCACACCGTGGTCGAGCCCGCCTTCGAGGGCCGGGGCGTCGGCAGCGCGCTGGCCCGCGCCGCCCTGGACGACGCCCGCGCCCGCGGCCTGTCCGTGCTGGCCACCTGCCCCTTCATCAAGGGCTGGATGCTCCGCCACCCCGAGTACACCGACCTCGCGTACGAGAACCGCAGCCAGGTCGCCGACTGAGCGCCCGCCGGGCCGGCTCCGCGCCCGGCCCGGCCCGACACCCGGCAGGCCCCGCGCCAGCGCCCGTACCCGCGCCCGTAGCTGCGCCCGCGCCCGCGCCTGCACCTGTCCGAACAAATGACAATCGACAGATTTCAACTTTCAGATAACAGCCGACAGCGAACAGATTTTGAAATCTGTTCGCTGTCGTGCCACAGTGGCACTCGGGTCACCCTGCCCCTGTCTCCCGGCAAGGGGCACCTACTGCCCTTGGAGTACCCGTGTCCACGCACACCCGCCCCGCCCGGCGCACCCTGGGCACCACCGGGCCGGTCACCTCTGCCCTCGGCCTCGGCTGCATGGGCATGTCCGACCTGTACGGCCCGGCCGACGAGGCCGAGAGCATCGCCACCATCCACGCCGCGCTCGACGCCGGGATCACCCTCCTCGACACCGGCGACTTCTACGGCATGGGCCACAACGAGCTGCTGATCCACGAGGCACTGCGCGGCCGCGACCGCGAGAGCGTGCAGATCAGCGTGAAGTTCGGCGCCCAGCGCACCCCCGACGGCCAGTGGCTCGGCTACGACGCGAGCCCCGCCGCCACCAAGACCGCGCTCGCCTACACCCTGCGCCGCCTGCGCACCGACCACGTCGACGTGTACCGCCCGGCCCGTCTGGACCCGGACGTCCCGATCGAGGAGACCGTCGGCGCCATCGCCGACCTGGTGAAGGCCGGCCACGTCCGCCACATCGGGCTCTCCGAGGTCAGCGCCGACACCATGCGCCGGGCCGCCGCGGTCCACCCGATCAGCGACCTCCAGATCGAGTACTCGCTGCTGTCCCGCTCGATCGAGGCCTCCGTCCTGCCCACCGCCCGTGAGCTCGGCATCGGCGTCACCGCGTACGGCGTGCTCTCCCGCGGCCTGCTCAGCGGCCACTGGGGTCGGGACCGCGCCCTCACCGGCACCGACCTCCGCGGCCACAGCCCGCGCTTCCAGGGCGAGAACCTGGACCACAACCTGGCGCTGGTAGAGGCCCTGCGCGGGATCGCCACGGCCCGGGGCGCGACCGTCGCCCAGGTCGCCATCGCCTGGGTCGCCTCGCGCGGGCAGGACGTCGTCCCGCTGGTCGGCGCCCGCCGCCGGGACCGTCTGGCCGAGGCCCTCGGCGCACTCGACGTCACGCTGACCGAGGCCGATCTCGCCGCCGTCGAGGCCGCCGTTCCCGCCGGCTCCGCCGCCGGTGACCGGTACGCTGCCGCACAGATGGCCCACCTGGACAGCGAGCACTGACCGCACCACCGGCGCCATCGCCGCACGACCCGACCGCACGACCTAAGGACGGACCTCCCCGTGACCACGGACACCACACTCACCGCCGAGCAGATCCTGATCGCGGCGGAGGACGTCCTCCGGCGGTTCGGCCCGGCCAAGGCCACCGTCGTGGACGTCGCACGCATCCTCGGGGTCAGCCACAGCAGCGTCTACCGCCACTTCCCCAGCAAGGCCGCGCTGCGCGAGGCCGTCACCCAGCGCTGGCTCGACCAGGCGCACTACGAGCTGGCGGAGATCTCCAACGAGGGCAGCCCGGCCGCCGACCGGCTGCACCGCTGGCTGAGGACGCTGTTCGCGGCCAAGCGGAAGAAGGCACTGGACGACCCGGAGCTGTTCGCCACCTACATGGTGCTGGTCGAGGAGAACAGCGGCCTGGTGGACGCCCACGTCGACACCCTGGTCGGCCAGATCGCCCAGATCGTCCAGGACGGAATGGAGGGCAAGGGCGGCAAGGAGGCCAAGGACGGCAGGGAGTTCAGGCTCGCGCACATCCGCAACACCGCCCGCGCCGTCTTCGACGCCACCGGCCCGTTCCACGACCCGGCCTACGCGTCGACCTGGTCCACCCCCGGGATCGACGACCGGTTCGAGGCCGTCTGGAAGCTCGTCCTCGGCGGTCTGAAGGCGAAGTGACCACCGGCCGGTGACCGGGGCACTCGACGACCGGGGTGCTCGACGACCGGGGCTCCGGCGCGCCTGATGCCAGGCACGCCGGAGCCCGCCGGTCAGCGCCGGGTGGTGATGAAACGGAACACCTTGTAGGCGAGGAGCAGGACCATCGCGCCGCCGATCGCCGACACCCAGGTCGCGACATCGAGGAAGCCCAGCTTCACCGTCCCGTGCATCCAGTGCGAGACGATCCAGGTGCCGATGTAGGAGCCGGTGATGCCGATCAGCGTGCTGCCGATCAGGCCGCGTTCCCCCCGCGACATCGCCATCCTGGCCAGCGTCCCCGACACCAGGCCCAGCACGATCCACGCCATCCAGCTCATCCGCCGCCCCTTGCGTCATCGATGTGACGACCCTGCCGAGCCTCCGGGTCCGACCGGAAGGACGTACGAGGGCCCCGCACCGTTCCTGTGCCCGGCAGGACCGGTCCGAACCGGCCGTCCGCGCACTGCGGTCCGCGCGCTGCCGTCACCGGACGGCGGAGCACCCTCGCGGCGCGGCGGGCCGCCTCCCCGGCGGGCGTCCGGGCCTGGCCGGACGCCCCGGCCACCCCGAACGACCAGGTCAGCGGCGCGAGTTGCCGAACAGCAGCCGGTAGATGATCAGCAGCACCAGGGCACCGCCGATCGCGGACACCCAGGTCGCCGCGTCGAAGAAGTGCGCGGTGACCGAACGGTGCAGGAAGTGCGACGCGATCCAACCGCCGACGAAGGAACCGGCGATGCCGATCAGGGTGGTCACGATCAGGCCGCCCGGGTCCTTCCCCGGCAGCAACAGCTTGGCCAGCCCACCCGCGAGCAGGCCCAGTACGATCCACGCAACGATGCTCATCCGTCATCCCCTCCCGTCCGAGGCCCGACGGGCCCCGTCCCGTCCGCTCTGCCCGCAAGGACGCCGCCCGGCGCCGAACGGTTCCGCCCGCCGCTCCCCCGGTCCGGCCGACGGCGCCGGACCGCCCGCGCGGCCGCCGCGCGTGGCGCCCTTCCGGTGGGCGGCCGACGCCGAAATACTGCGGCCATGCGCATCCTGATCGCCACCGCCGGCTCCCGGGGGGACGTCGCCCCGTTCACCGGGCTCGGTGCCCGTCTGCAGGCAGCCGGGCATCAGGTGGCCGTCGCCACCCACGGCACCTTCGCCGAGTCGGTGCGGGCCGCCGGACTGGAGTTCCGGCCGCTGCCGGTCGATCCGCGCGCCGAACTCGCCTCCGCCCAGGGCCGACGCCTGCTACGGGCCGGCAGCGGACCGGCCTCCGTCCTCCAACTCCTACGACTCGGCCGGAGGTTCATGCCGGCACTCGGCGACG
Source organism: Kitasatospora sp. NPDC036755 (assembly GCF_040636595.1). Lineage (NCBI taxonomy): Bacteria > Bacillati > Actinomycetota > Actinomycetes > Kitasatosporales > Streptomycetaceae > Kitasatospora > Kitasatospora sp. NPDC036755. The sequence goes on along the minus strand of NZ_JBEZUT010000115.1, from coordinate 16,846 downwards.
GCATCGCGGACGCCACGGCGCTCGGCACCGATCTGCTGCTGACCACCAGCACCACCACCGCGCTCGGCCAGGTCGCTGCCGAGGCCGCGGGCATCCCCAGCATCGGGCTCTACCTCCAACCCCTGGCTCCCACCCGGGAGTTCGCGCCCGCCGTCACCGGCTCCCGCCCGCTCGGCCGGGCCGGCAACCTGCTGGCGGGACACGCCGTCCAGGCCGCGACCGACCAGCTGTTCGTCCCTGCCGTCCGCCGGCTGCGCCGCCGGCTCGGCCTGTCGCCCCTCGGCATCTCCCGGGCCCGGCGCAGCTCTCCAGTCCTGCACGGTTTCTCACCGCTGGTGGTCCCCCGGCCCGCTGACTGGCACCCCCGGCTGGACGTGGCGGGCTACTGGTGGCCGACCGACCGGACGGCGTGGCAGCCCCCGGCCCGGCTGCTCGACTTCCTCGCCGCCGGGCCGCCGCCCGTCTTCGTCGGCTTCGGCAGCCTGGTCGTCCCCGACCCCGAGCGGCTCACCACGACCGTCCTCGCCGCCGCCCGCGCCGCCCGGGTGCGCCTCCTCCTCCAGTCGGGATGGAGCGAACTGGCCGCCGAGGACTCGGACTCCGTCCTGACCATCGGCGACACCCCGCACGACTGGCTCTTCCCCCGAACCGCCGCCGTGGTCCACCACGCGGGCGCCGGCACCACGGCCGCCGCCCTCCGCTCCGGCACCCCCGCCGTTCCCGTGCCGGCCCAACTCGACGCACCGTTCTGGTCCGCCCGGCTGGCACGACTCGGCGTCTCCCCGGGCCCCGTTTCCCTGCGCGCCCTCACTCCCGCCCGCCTCGCCACCGCCATCCTCCAGACCCTCGACGACCCCCGCTACCGCACCCGCGCCCAGGCCGTCGCCGCCGCCCTGGCCGCCGAGGACGGCACGGCGAAGGTCCTCGCCGCCGTGGACCGGGCGGCGGCAGCGGCCGGGTGACGGGGCGGGTGACGGGTGACGGGGCGGAAGGGTGACAGCCGACGGCGAGCAACGGACAGCGAACAACCGACGGCAGACAGATAACAGATAACAGATTTCGAAATCTGTCATCTGTCACCCGCCCTCCCGTCAGCCCTCCCTCTCCCCCTCCCCCTCCCCCTCCGCCCCCGCGCCCCTCCCGAACACCGCGCTCAGCCCCAGGTACACCACGGCCGCCGACGTCAGACCGACGGCCCAGCCGTAGTCGGCGAGCGGCTTGAGGGCGGGGATCAGGCCGTCCGCCGGGAACGGCCCCTGTTGCGCGCCGCCGGCGGCGACGGTCGAGTACGAGCCGCCGACGGCCAGTACGCCACCGACCAGCAGCGCCGCAACGGCCCGCCAGTTCCACCCCGCCGCGTACCAGTACGCGCCCCCGGGGCGGTAGAGCTCGGCGAGTCGGAGACGGGTGCGGCGCAGCACCCAGTAGTCGGAGATCAGCACCCCGCCGACCGTACCGAGCAGACCACCGACCACGCCCAGCCAGGTGTAGATGTACACGTGCGGATCGGAGATCAGCCGCCACGGGAAGATCACGATCCCGACCACCCCGGTGATCAACGCACCGGTCCGGAAGGTGACGAAGCGGGGCAGCAGGTTCGCGAGGTCGTACGCGGGCGAGACGACGTTGGCGGCGATGTTCACCGACAGCGTCGCCACCAGCACGGTCAGCAGCGCGAACAGGATGCCGACCGGGTTCTCCATCTTGGCGGCCAGCTGGATCGGATCCCACACCGGCACCCCGTAGACCGCCTCGGAGCCCGAGGTGACCAGCACGGACAGGAACGCGAAGAGCGTCATCGTGGTCGGCAGGCCCAGCGCCTGCCCGCGGATCTGGGCCCGCTGGCTGCCCCCGAAGCGGGTGAAGTCGGGGATGTTCAACGAGAGCGTGGACCAGAACCCGATCATGCCCATCAGGGCCGGGAAGAAGACCTGCCAGAAGCCGCTGCCCCACCCAAGCCTGGACGGCTGGTCGAGCAGCGGCCCGAGCCCGCCCGCCTTGACGGTGATCCACACCAGCAACGCGAGCGCACCGACGATGACGAACGGTGCCGCCCAGTTCTCGAACCGCCGCAGCGCCTCCATTCCCCGCGCGATGATGGCCATCTCGATCAGCCAGAACAGCAGGAACGAGAGCCACTGCGTCCACGGGTAGCCGCCGAACTCACCGGCCGTGCGCCAGGATTCGCCGAACAGCTTGCCCGCCAGCAGGAAGATGCCCTCCCCGCCGATCCAGGTCTGGATGCCGAACCAGGCGCAGGCCACCGCCGCCCGCAGCAGGGCGGGCAGATTGGCGCCGCGCAGCCCGAAGGAGGCACGGGCGAAGACCGGGAACGGGATGCCGTACCTGGTGCCGGCATGACCGGTGAGCAGCATCGGGACCAGCACGACGAGGTTGGCGAGCGCGATCGTCAGCACCGCCTGCTTCCAGTCCATGCCGAGCGTGACCAGACCCGAAGCCAGCGTCCAGGACGGGATGTTGTGGGCCATGCCGACCCAGAGGGCGAGGAAGTTGTACGTGGTCCAGGTGCGTCGCGCCACCGGGACCGGCCGCAGGTCGTCGCTCGTGAAGCCGTTGGGGGGCAGTTCCCCGGCGGCCGGGTCGAGTTCGACCCGGCCGTCGGGGTGGTACCACTGTCTGCCGCCGCTGGTCGCGGTGTCGGGCATGGGCAACTCCCGTCCGCCGCGAGCGGATCCCGCGGCTGAGCTCAGGTCGGTTTCGCCGACACAGGTTTCACAGGCGCGGGTGTCACAGGCGCGGGTTTCACAGGCACGGGTGTCACAGGTGCGGGATGACGTCCGTCCCGTACGCGTCGATGGTGGACTCGATGGCGTCGTGCATGGCGTAGACGGCGAACTGGTCGACGCCGAGCGAGCGGAGCTCCGCGAGCCGGTTCCGCTGGACCTCCGCCGGTCCGATCAGGCAGAAGCGGTCGACGATCCCGTCCGGGACGAAGGCCGTGTCCGGGTTGCCGGCCCGCCCGTGGTGGCTGTAGTCGTAGCCTTGGCGGTCCTTGATGTAGTCGGTGAGCGCCTCCGGCACCAGGTTCGAGTGCTCACCGTAGTGGCTGACCAGGTCGGCCACGTGGTTGCCGACCATCCCTCCGAACCAGCGGCACTGCTCCCGGGCGTGGGCGAGCGCCTCGGGCGAGTCGTCGGCGGTGACGTAGGCCGGGGCGGCGACGCAGATCGTGACGGACTCCGGGTCCCGGCCGGCCTCGACGGCGGCGGACCGCACCGCCTTGACCATGAACTCGGTGAGGTAGGGGTCGGCCAACTGCAGGATGAATCCGTCGGCCTGACGTCCGGTCAGGTTCAACGCCTTGGGGCCGTAGGCCCCCATCCAGATCGGCAGGGAGGCGCCGGCCCGGACCCACGGCAGGCGCATCTCGGTGCCGTCCACCTCGGCGGTGCGCCCCTCGGCCAACTCCTTGATGGCGTACATGGCTTCGGAGAGCCGGGCGAGGGTGGCGGGGCGCCGTCCGGCGACCCTCATCGCCGAGTCGCCGCGGCCGATGCCGCAGACGCTCCGGTTGCCGTACATGTCGTTGAGCGTGGCGAACGTGGAGGCGGTCACCTCCCAGGTGCGGGTGGAGGGGTTGGTGACCATCGGCCCCACGGTCATCCGCTCGGTCTCGGCGAGGATCCGGCTGTAGACGACGAAGGGCTCCTGCCACAGCACGCAGGAGTCGAAGGTCCAGCCGTGGCTGAACCCGGCCCGTTCGGCGCGGATCATCCGGTCGATGAGCAGCCGGGCGGGCGGGTCGGTCTGGAGGACGAGGCCGATGTCCATGAGGGGCTCCAGGTAGGGGATTTGTACGCCGCGACCCGGTCGCCGGTCGGCACGGAGCGGCGGGCACCGCGAGCGGTGCCCGGGCAGCGACCGGGCGGCGACCGAACCACGACCGCGTGACCACCGAGCGAAAGGCGAGCGGAGGACGAACGGCGACCGGGCGGCGGCAGGCGGACGGCGATGAGCGGAGGGTGCGTGCAGCGGGAGGAGGGTCAGACCAGGTACTGGCAGGTGTCCCGGCGTAGGAAGGTCCCGTGGCCGGCCCGGCCGAGCCAGTGGCCGTCGTCCAGCACGACGGTGCCACGCGACATCACCGTCCGTGCCCGGCCGGTGAGTCGGCGGCCCTCGTAGGCCGAGTAGTCCACGTTCATGTGGTGGGTCGCGGCGGAGACGGTCTGCACCGCGGCCGGATCGTAGACCACCAGGTCGGCGTCGGCGCCCGGCGCGATGGTGCCCTTGCGCGGGTGCAGGCCGAACATCCGGGCCGGCGTGGTGCAGGCGATCTCGACCCAGCGGCGTCTGCTGATGTGCCCGTCCACCACGGCCTGGTGGAGCAGGTCCATCCGGTTCTCCACGCCCGGCAGGCCGTTGGGGATCTTCGAGAAGTCGCCCCGGCCCAGCTCCTTCTGGCCGACGAAGCAGAACGGGCAGTGGTCGGTGGAGACGACCTGGAGGTCGTTGGTCCGCAGCCCGCGCCAGAGCGCCTCCTGGTGCTCGCGCGGCCTGAGCGGCGTGCTGCACACGTACTTGGCGCCCTCGAAGCCGTCGGCGCCCTCCTCGGCGAGGTTGTCGGTGGAGAGGAAGAGGTACTGCGGGCAGGTCTCGCCGAAGACGTTGAGGCCGGCGTCCCGGGCCCGGGTGAGTTCCGCGAGCGCGGCGGCCGCGGAGACGTGCACCACGTAGAGCGGGCTGCCGGCCACCTGGGCGAGCTTGATCGCCCGGTGGGTGGCCTCGGCCTCCAGCAGTTCGCGGCGGACCTCGCCGTGGTAGCGGGGCGCGGTCCGGCCGGCGGCGAGCGCCTGTTCGACCAGGACGTCGATGGCGATGCCGTTCTCCGCGTGCATCATGATCAGCCCGCCGTTGGCGGCGCCGCGCTGCATGGCCCGCAGGATGCGGCCGTCGTCGCTGTAGAAGACGCCGGGGTAGGCCATGAAGAGCTTGAAGGAGGTGGACTCGCCGGAGTCCACGAGGGCGTCCATCTCCTTCAGCACGGCGTCGTTGACGTCGGAGACGATGGTGTGGAAGGCGTAGTCGACGGCGCAGTTGCCCTCGGCCTTGGCGTGCCACGCGTCCAGTCCCTCGCGCAGCGAGCCGCCGACCGGCTGGACGGCGAAGTCCACGATGGTGGTGGTGCCGCCCCAGGCGGCGGCCCGGGTGCCGGTCTCGAAGGTGTCGGAGGCCGCGGTGCCGCCGAACGGCAGCTCCATGTGGGTGTGGGCGTCGACGCCGCCCGGGATGACGTAGTGGCCGGTGGCGTCGATGACGGTGTCGGCGGTCCAGGCCTCGGCGGCGGAGCTGCCGGTGGCGGCGAGGGCGGCGACGCGCTCGCCCTCGATCAGGACGTCGGCGTGGAGTTCCTCGGTGGCGGTGATGACGAGGCCGCCGCGGACGACGGTGCGCCGGTGCGGGTCGCGGGTGGCACTCACCTCGCTGGTGGTCATCTCGCTGCTCCTCACGCCTCGGCGAGCGGTCCGTAGGCGTCGGGGCGGCGGTCGCGGTAGAACGCCCACTGCTGGCGGACATCTTCGATCAGGCCGAGGTCGAGGTCGCGGACGACGAGCTCCTCCTCCTTGTCGGAGGCGACGTCGCCGACGAACTGGCCGCGCGGGTCCACGAAGTAGGAGGTGCCGTAGAAGTCGTTGTCGCCGTACTCCTCGGTGCCGACGCGGTTGATCGCGGCGACGAAGTACTCGTTGGCGACGGCGGCCGCGGGCTGTTCGAGCTGCCAGAGGTAGCCGGACAGTCCGCGGCTGGTCGCGGAGGGGTTGTAGACGATCTGCGCGCCGGCCAGGCCCAGGGCGCGCCAGCCCTCGGGGAAGTGGCGGTCGTAGCAGATGTAGACGCCGACCTTGCCGACGGCGGTGTCGAACACGGGCCAGCCGAGGTTTCCGGGCTTGAAGTAGTACTTCTCCCAGAAGCCCTTGACCTGCGGGATGTGGTGCTTGCGGTACTTGCCGAGGTAGCTGCCGTCGGCGTCGATGACGGCGGCGGTGTTGTAGTAGACGCCGGTCTGCTCCTCCTCGTAGACCGGGACGACCATCACCAGTCCGAGTTCGCGGGCGAGGTCCCGCATCCGGCGCACGGTCGGGCCGTCGGGGACGGCCTCGGCCCAGCGGTAGTGCTCGGCCTCCTGGACCTGACAGAAGTACGGGGAGTTGAAGACCTCCTGGAAGCCGATGATCTTCGCTCCCTGGGCGGCGGCCTCTCGGGCGTACCGCTCGTGGAGGGCGATCATGCTCTCCTGGTCACCGGTCCAGCGGGTCTGGACGAGCGCGGCACGGACGATCTGCGACATGGGTACCTCCGCAACTCCGCGGCCCGGCCTGGCGGTCGGACCCGCGGTCTGAGGGTTGACGGGGCGGGTCTCGTCTGCGGGTCCGCTCGGGGAACCGCAGAGTCTACGTGCGTAGAAAGCGATCTTTAGACGGTAGGGCCGGCCTCGGTGGCCTGACAATACGTCGGCGGAAACACGTCTCGGGCGATCTCGTTGCGCGGACACGCGGGCGGCCCCGGGTTGCGGTCCCGGGGCGCGGTCCTTGGGGCGAGGTCCCCGGGTGGGATGAGAAGCTGATCTACCCCGGGAGTCGCTCTCTTACGCGTTCGGGGTGAAAGCGGGCGCCCTGGACGCGCACCCGACGGTCACCCCGACGGGCGCCCGCCGCCGTCGACCCGGCTTGACTTCCTCCGGTTCGCTCGGGAAGGATCCGGCGCATGGACTCCGGCGCCACTCTGGTTTGCCGCCTGCACGTCGATCTGCGACGCCAGGCGAGTTCCATCTGTGCCTGTTGACCTTGATCTCCCCCGCCGGTCCCGCCCTGTGACGTCTGCCAGGGCCCAGGCCGCGCACCCGTACCCGCAGTCCTGATCCCGCCCCCGCCCCGGCGCACCCGCGCGTGCCGGGCCGCTCCGCCGGCCCGCGCCCGTCCGCCGCCGGACACCGGGCGCTTCCACCGACGTTCCCGCCGCACCCGAGGACGCCCTCATGAGCCCGAGCCCGAGCATCAGCCCCGACACGGCCACCACAGCCACCGGCACCGCCACCGCCACCGCCACCGGCAGCGACGCGGTGAGGCCGGCGAGCGCCCCCGAGCCACCACCGACGCCACCCGCCGGGGACACTCCGGCGCCGCTCACCCCGAGCACCCTGCGGACCATCGTCCGCGAGCTGGCCGAGCGGCCCGAACAGTGGATCCACCACGTCCGCCTCTCCACCGAGGAGCGCTGGTACCGTCGCCTGGCCGCGGACGAGGACCACGAGGTGTGGCTGATCAGCTGGCTGCCCGGTCAGTCCACCGGCTTCCACGACCACGGCGGCTCGCGCGGCGCCTTCACCGTCGCCCTCGGCGAGTTGGAGGAGCTGTCCCTCGGCGGGCCCGAGCAGGGCCTGCTGATCCGCCGGGTGCCGGCCGGCACCACCCGCGCCTTCGGCCCCGAGTACGTGCACGACGTGCGCAACACCGCCGTCGGCCCCGCCGTCACGCTGCACGCCTACTCGCCGCCGCTGAGTTCGATGGCGCACTACGACCTGCGGGCCGGCGGGCTCGTCCGCACCTCCGAGGAAGGACCGGAACAGTGGTGACCACGATCGACGACCTGGTGGAGCGGGCCCGGGAGGGCGTCCACCGACCGCGAGCCCGCGAGGCCTACCAGTCCCAGGTGGACGGAGCGCTGCTGGTGGACATCCGTCCGGCGGCGCAGCGGGCCGCCGAGGGGGAGATCCCCGGCTCACTGATCATCGAGCGCAACGTGCTGGAGTGGAGGCTCGATCCGACGGGCAGTCACCGGATCCCCGAGGCCTCGGGCTACGACGTCGAGGTGATCGTGGTCTGCTCCGAGGGCTACGCCTCCAGCCTGGCCGCCGCTTCCCTGCGCGAGCTCGGACTTCACCGGGCGACCGATCTGGACGGCGGTTTCGTCGCCTGGGCGGCCTCCGGTCTGCCGACCCGTCAGGGCGGCTGAGACCACAGTCGCACCGCGTGCCGGGGCGGTAAATCAAGGACAGGAGATGATGCAGGTCATAGTCTGATCAGAGTTTCCGCCGGTCCAAAGCTGGGCAGCCACGCGGGCGGAAGTACGCCCGGGCGCTTGAAACCGCCGCCATCGAACGACCCGACCGAACGACCGAACGACCCAGGCGCCGCCTCCCCGGGGCGCCCTGACGAGGAAACTCCACGTGATCAGATTCGAGGGCGCGGGAAAGCGCCACCCCGACGGCACCGTCGCGGTCGAGGGCCTGGACCTGGAGGTCCCGACCGGTCGGATAACCGTCCTGGTCGGACCCTCCGGCTGCGGAAAGACCACCCTGCTGCGCATGGTCAACCGGATGGTCGAGCCCACCTCGGGCCGGGTCCTGCTGGACGACACCGACGTCGCGGACCTGGAACCCGCCAAGCTGCGCCGCGGCATCGGGTACGTGATCCAGCAGGCCGGACTCTTCCCGCACCGCAAGGTGATCGACAACATCGCCACCGTCCCCTACCTGCTCGGCTGGGACCGCAAGAAGGCCCGCGCCCGCGCCGCCGAACTGCTCGAACTGGTCGGGCTCGCGCCCGAGACCGCCAAGCGGTACCCGTTCCAGCTGTCCGGCGGCCAGCAGCAGCGGGTCGGCGTGGCGCGCGCGCTGGCCGCCGACCCGCCGGTCCTGCTGATGGACGAGCCGTTCAGCGCCGTCGACCCGGTGGTGCGGGCCGGGCTCCAGGAGGAACTGCTGCGGCTCCAGTCCGAGCTGCACAAGACCGTGCTGTTCGTCACCCACGACATCGAGGAGGCCGTCCGGCTCGGCGACCAGGTGGTGGTGCTCCGCGAGCACGGCCGGATCGCCCAGCTGGCCGACCCGCACACCCTGCTCACCACGCCCGCCGACGAGGACGTGGCCGCCTTCCTCGGGCGCGACCGGGGCCTTCGGGGCCTCGGCCTGCGCCCCGCGAGCACCGTCACGCTCCGCCCGGTGGCCGACGGACTCCGTTACGGGGGCTGGGAGTTGGCCGTGGACGACGATCGGCGCCCGATCGGCTGGATCGACCGCGACGCCGTCACCGCCGAACTGCAGCCGGCGGCCGGATTCCGTCCGGACGCCGACACCCTGCGCACCGCCCTGGACGCCGCCGTGCTCTCCCCCTCCGGGGTCGCGGTCGCGCTGGACGCCGACGGCCGGGTCACCGGCACCGCGAGCCGCGAGGCCGTCCTCGCCGCACTGCGGCCCGACGGCTGGAGCGGAGCCGCCGGTACCAGCGGTACCACCGGCATCACGGGCACGAGCGGCACCAAGGGCTTGGGCGGCACCGGCACCACCGGCAGCACCGGCGGCACCGACGGAACGAGCGGCACGGACGAAACGGGCGGCACCGACGGAACGAGCGACACGGACGGAGCCGACGGTGGACGATGAACCGATCGTCCGCTGGTACTGGATCGGCGACCACCTCGGCTACCTCGGCAACCTGCTCGCCGACCACGCCCTGATCGCCCTCGTCCCCGTGCTCATCGGCCTGCTGCTGGCCGTCCCGCTCGGCCTCGCCTGCGCCCGCTATCCCCGGCTCTACCAGCCGCTCTCCGCCGTGTTCAACATCGTCTACGCGCTGCCCTCGCTGGCCGTGTTCGTGGTACTGATCCCGTACACCGGCCTCGCCACCCAGGCGACCGTGATGATTCCGCTCACGTTCTACGCCCTCGCCGTACTGCTGCCGACCACCGTGGACGGGCTGCGCGCCGTCCCGGACGCCGTCCGGCAGGCCGCCACCGCGATGGGGTACGGGCCGTGGCACCGGCTGGCCTCGGTCGAGCTGCCCGCCGCCGTGCCGTACCTGATCGCCGGGCTGCGGGTGGCGGCGGTGTCCAGCATCTCGCTGGCCAGCGTCGGCGCGCTGGTCGGCCGCGGCGGGCTCGGCTACCTGTTCGTCGACGGCTTCCAGCGCACCTTCCCGACCCCGATCGTGGCCGGCATCGTGCTGATCGCCGTCCTCGCACTGGCCGTCGACGTGGTGCTGGTGGCCGCCCGGCGGCTGCTGGCGCCCTGGGCCGTCCGGGAGAAGGGGGCCGGTTCGTGAACTGGTGGAACTGGCTGAGCGACTTCTTCACCTCCCCGGAGCACCGCAGCGGGCCGGACTCGATCGTGCACCGGGTCTCCGAGCACCTGCTGTTCTCCGGCGAGGCCCTGCTGTTCGCGGCGCTGCTGGCCGTGCCGCTCGGGCTGCTGATCGGCTACACCGGGCGCGGCGTCACCGTGGTGACCGCGCTCGCGGGCGCGGCCCGCGCCCTGCCCACCCTCGGGCTGGTGACGCTGGCGGTGTTGCTCGCCGGGGTCGGCGACACCGCCGTACTGATCCCGCTGGTCGCGCTCGCCGCGCCGCCGCTGCTGGTGGCCGCAGTCGAGGGGGTGCGCGGCACCGACCCGGACGTCCGGGACGCCGCGCGCGGCATCGGGCTGACCCACCCCCAGGTGCTGCGGCAGGTCTGCCTGCCCTCGGCCGCACCGACCCTGCTCGCGGGTTTCCGCACCGCGACCGTGCAGGTGATCGCGACCGCCACGGTGGCGGCCTACGTCGGGCTGGGCGGCCTCGGCCGCTACGTCATCGACGGGCTGGCGACCCGCCAGTACGCCGTGACCGTGGGCGGCGCCCTGCTGGTGGTGCTGCTCGCGGTCGCCGCCCAGCTGTTCTTCGCTCTGCTCGCCCGGTTCGCGCTCCCGCCCGGGGTGCGCGCCCAGCAGCGGCCCCACTGACCCGTCTCCCCTCCCGTTCCGTTCCGGAAGGAAATCTGTCACCATGTCGACAATCAACCGAAGCCGTCGCGTCGTCGTGCTCGGCACCCTCGCCGCGCTCGCCCTCGGCGCCACCGCCTGCGGCTCCTCCGGCGGCAACCCGCTGGACGGGGGTGCGAGCGCCTCGGCCCCGGCGGGCGGCGCGGGCGGCTCCGGATCGACCGTGGTGGTCGGCTCGGCGAACTTCCCGGAGAACGTCCTGCTGGGGTCGATCTACTCGCAGGCGCTCAAGGCCAAGGGCGTCAAGGTCCAGGAGAAGTTCAACATCGGCAGCCGCGAGGTGCTCTACGGGCAGTTGCAGAGCGGCAACCTGACCGTCCTGCCGGAGTACAACGGCTCGCTGCTCGCCTACCTGGACGCCAAGTCCACCGCCGTCACCACCCAGGACGTCGACGCGGCGCTCGCCAAGACGCTGCCCGCCCCGCTGGGCATCCTCGACTCCTCCCCGGCCGAGGACAAGGACTCGCTCAGCGTCACCCAGGAGACCTCCGACAAGGACAACATCAAGAGCATCGCGGACCTCGCCGCCAAGGCCGGCGAGTTCACCATCGGCGGGCCGCCGGAGTTCAAGAGCCGCCGCGAGCAGCAGCTCAAGGACGTCTACGGGCTGACCTTCAAGGAGTGGAAGCCCACCGGCGACGCCACCGCGAACGCGCTCAAGGACGGCAGCATCCAGGTCGGCAACGTGTTCACCACCGACCCGAAGATCGCCCAGTACAAGCTCGTCCCGCTGGCCGACCCGAAGAACATCTTCGGTGCCCAGAACGTCACCCCCCTGGTGTACAAGGCGGGCGTGGACGCGACCGCGACGGCGGCGCTCAACGCCGTGTCGGCCAAGCTCGACACGGCCGGGCTGATGGCGCTGATGAAGCGGGTGTCGGTGGACAAGGAGGACCCGTCGGCGGTCGCCAAGGACTGGCTGAAGTCCAACGGCCTCGGCTGACCTGCGGCCCGGCTCGGCGACGCGGCCCGGCTCGGCTCGGCGGCGCGGCTCGGCGACTCGGCGCGGCCCGGCTCGGCGGCTCGGAGGAAGCTCCTCCGGGCCGCCGTCCGCCGTTTCCGACCCCTCTTCGGGCCCTCGTCGGATCCTCTTCCGGCCGCCGGAGGGGCCTTCCCTTTCGCGCCGCGAACATGACAGTCTTGGGCGCCATGCGCACTCGACTCCTCGCCGCCACCCTCACGGCACTCGCCGCGGTGAGCCTCGCTGCCTGCTCCAGCTCCGGATCGGGCTCGGGCAAGGCCACCTCCGCGGCCGGCTCCCCCGCCTCCTCCTCCACGGCCGCCACCGCGGCTCCCTCCGGCGCCGCCACCACGCCCGCGGCACCGGCGCCGGACTCGGCCGCGCCGACCGCCGCCCCCACGGCCGACGGTGCCACCGACGCCCCTGCCCCCGACGCCGGCACCCCGGGAGCCCCCGCACCGGCCAAGCCCGCCCCGCCCGCCGACGCCGGGCTGCCGGCCAAACCGGGGAGCGACCTGACGGCCAAGCTGGTCTCCGCGCTGGACGCGATCGACCCGGCCATCGTCGGCGGCAAGCCGGACCAAGCCGTGGATCGGGCCCGCAACCAGTGCCAGTCGATCTACCAGTTCCCCAAGGACAAGCAGAAGTTGGCCGAGCTGGCCGACCAGCGCTTCACCTCGGCCGACCACCCGAAGGGCTTCGGACCGGACACCGCCGCGAAGATCAACGAGGCGCTGCTCGCCACACTCTGCCCGCCGTCCCGCTGATCCCTCCCGCGGGCCCACAGGCCCGCCGACCCGGCCCGCTCGTTCGCAGGCCCGCCGACCCGGCCCGCGGATCGACGGATCGACGGATCGACGGATCGACGGATCGACGGCACCATGAACTGCCCGGTGTCCTGAGCGCCGGGCCGCCGTGGCCGCGCCCCTTTCCGGGTGCGCGGCCACGGTCTTCTCGTTTCCGGCGCCCACCCCGACGGGGCCCGCGCGCCGCCCCGCCCTCCTCCGCCGGCCACGCGCCCCTTCCACCAGCGGGCCGTATGCTGACGAACTGTTAGGTCTCTTGACAGACCAGTGGTCTAGTCCAAACATAAGCATGTCGATCCGACCGGGATGCACTGTGGGGGTGTGACCACCGGCGGCTGAGGCACTGCCCTGCCATGTTCCGATCCACCCCCGCTCCGTACGGCGCGCGCATCCGCACGCCGCCCGCGTCCACGCGAGTCGGTGGGCCTTCGCACGCCCGCACTCCCGATATCCGACCCGGTCCCGGGTCCCCGGCCGACCCCACACGGCCGCCTGCCCGGACCGGCCGAAGATCCCCAACGTCCTGCCCCACCAAGTCTGTTGGAGAATCCATGCGCCTCCGCCGAACAGTCCAGGCCGTCTTGACGGCCTGCGCCACGCTGGCCGCCTCGGCCGGTCTGGTCGCCGCCGGGACGAGCTCCGCCCAGGCCGCCACCCCGCTTCCCAGCCGGGTCTTCGCCCCTTACTTCGAGTCCTGGACCGGTCAGAGCCCGGCCCAGCTCGCCGCGCAGTCCGGCGCCAAGCACCTGACCATGGCGTTCCTCCAGGCCGCCACGAAGGGCTCCTGCACGCCGTACTGGAACGGCGACTCCTCGAAGCCGGTGTCCTCCTCCGCCTTCGGCGCCGACATCGCGACGATCCGCGCCAACGGCGGGGACGTCATCCCGTCCTTCGGCGGCTACACCGCCGACAACACCGGCACCGAGATCGCCGACAGCTGCACCGATGTCAACCAGATCGCGGCCGCGTTCCAGAACGTGATCACCACCTACGACGTCAGCCGGATCGACCTCGACATCGAGGACAACTCCCTGACCAACACCGCCGGGATCGACCGCCGCAACAAGGCGATCAAGATCGTGCAGGACTGGGCCGCCGCCAACGGGCGGAACATCCAGTTCTCCTACACGCTGCCCACCACCACCTCCGGGCTGGCCAGCAGCGGGCTCGCGGTGCTGAAGAACGCGGTCAGCAACAACGCGCGGATCGACGTCGTCAACATGATGACCTTCGACTACTACGACAACGCCGCCCACGACATGGCGGCCGACACCCAGACCTCCGCGCAGGGCCTCTACAACCAGCTCGCCAAGCTCTACCCGTCCAAGACCCCGGCCCAGCTGTGGGGTTCGATCGGGATCACCGAGATGATCGGTGTCGACGACTTCGGCCCGGCCGAGACGTTCACCGTGGCCAACGCCACCACCGTGTACAACTGGGCGGTCTCCAAGGGCATCAACACGCTTTCCTTCTGGGCGCTCCAGCGCGACAACGGCGGCTGCCCGGGCACGGCCGGCAACGACAACTGCTCCGGGATCGCCCAGAACACCTGGGACTTCACCCACATCTTCTCGCCGTTCACCAGCGGCTCGACGGTGAACAACGACTTCTCGGTGTCGGTCAGCCCCAACTCCGCCACGGTCGCGGCCGGTTCGTCCACCTCGGCCACCGTCGCGACGGCCGTGACGGCGGGCTCGGCGCAGAGCGTCAACCTCACGGTCAGCGGCGCCCCGGCCGGCGTCACCGCCACCGTCACCCCCGGCAGCGTCACCGCCGGCAGCAGCGCCACGCTCAACATCTCCACCACCTCCTCGGTGGCGCCCGGGAGTTACCCGATCACCGTCACCGGCGCGGCGGCCTCCGGCAGTCACACCAGCACCTTCACGCTGAACGTCACCGGCACCCAGCCCGGCAACGACTTCTCGGTCGCCGTGAACCCGACCTCCGGCACGGTCGCGGTCGGCGCGTCCACCTCCGCCACCATCACGACGGCGGTCACCGCGGGCTCGGCGCAGAACCTCAACTTCTCGGTCATCAGCGTCCCGACCGTCGGCATCAACGCCACCGTCACCCCCGGCAGCGTCACCGCCGGCAACAGCGCCACGCTCAACATCAGCGCCACCTCGGCCGCGACTCCCGGTACCTACCAGCTGGGCATCCAGGCCACCGGGGCCTCCGGCAGCCACATCGCGTCCTACACGCTGACCGTCACCGGGAGCGGACCGACGACCGGCCTGGTCAACGGTGACCTGGAGAGCGGCAGCCTCGCCCCGTGGACCTGCCAGAGCGGCGGCGCCGTGGTCTCCACCCCGGTCCACGCCGGCAGCAAGGCCCTCCAGGCCGCGGCCACCGCCAGCCAGACCGGCGAGTGCGCGCAGACCGTCACGCTGAAGCCCAACACCAGCTACACCCTGAGCGGTTGGGTGCAGGGCAACTACGCCTACGTCGGTGTCAGCGGCGGCGCCACGGCCAGCGCCTGGACCAGCTCCTCCGGCTGGACCAAGCTGTCCGTCCCCTTCACCACCGGCGCCAACGGCACCGTCTCCGTGTACCTGCACGGCTGGTACGGCCAGGGCAACGTGTACGGGGACGACTTCTCCATCGCCTGATTCCGCCTCGGGCGACGACTGACGCCTGACGGCTGACGACCGGCGCCTGACGGCTGACGGCTGACGGCTGACGGCTGACGGCTGACGAACAACGGATGACAGCTGACAGATGATGAAATCTGTCAGCTGTCATCCGTCTTCTGTCCGCTGTCGGACGCCCGCCGTCAGATGCCCGCCATCCGCATCCGCTCCGGCCGGCACAGCGCCAGGTACGCCACCGTCGCCAGCACTCCGCAGACCAGGACCACCAGCGCCAGCAGCACCGCCGACGGCTGACCACCGAGGCTGCTCAGCGGCGCGACCACCGCGCCGCACAGGAAGTTGCCCGTCCCGAGCAACGCCGACGCCGTACCCGCCACCTGCGGCTCGACCAGACCGAGTGCCTGGGCGGCGGTGTTCGGCAGCAGCACGCCCAGGCTGCCCATCATCACGAACAGCGGCGGGCAGAACCCGGCCAGCCCGAAGTCCCACACCGTCGTCAGCAGCACCAGCGCCACCCCGGCGGCGACCGCCGCCGCGAGGCTGCCCAGCATCAGCGACCGCTGCGTGAAACGCGGCGCCAGCAGCCGCCCGTTCACCTGGGTCATCACCACGATCGAGAACGAGTTCAGCCCGAACAGCAGGCTGTAGGTCTGCGGCGAGACCTGGTACACGTGCTGGAGCACCGTCGAGGACCCGCTGATGTAGCCGAACAGCGCCCCGAACGCGAGGGAGCTGGTCAGCGCCAACCCCAGGAACGGCAGGTTGCGCAGCAGCCGCCCCATCGTCCGCAGGGCCGCGCCCACCCCGCCGCGGTCCCTGGTCTCCGGCGGCAGCGTCTCGCGCAGCACCCCGAACGAGACCAGGGTGAGCAGCAGTCCGAGCGCCGTGAGGACGCCGAAGGTCCCGCGCCACGAGGTGAACCGCATCAGCTGCGCGCCGACGATCGGGGCGAGGATCGGCGCCAACCCGGATATCAGGGCGATCGAGGCGAGGAAGCGCAGCAGCGCGACGCCCTGGAAGCGGTCCCGGGAGACGGCGCGTCCGATCACCAGCCCGGCGGAGCCGGCCGCGCCCTGGACGAACCGGGCGGCGATCAGCACGGTCAGGTTCGGCGCGAAGACGCACACCACGCTCGACAGGGTGTAGAGGACGAGCCCCGCGAGCAGCGGCGGGCGGCGCCCGTAGCGGTCACTGAGCGGGCCGAAGAGCAGCTGCCCGGCCGCGACCCCGAACATCGAGAACGTCAGGGTGAGCTGGACGGCGGCCGGCTGGGCGACCAGGTCCTCGGCGATCGCGGGCAGACCCGGCAGGTAGAGGTCGGTGGTGAGCGGGCCGAGCGCGGTGAGGCCGCCGAGGGCGGCGATCACGGCCCAGCCGGGACGGGCCCGACCGGCGGCGGGTGCGGCAACGGATCCGGGGGCGGGTGCGGCGACGGATCCGGGGGCGGCTGTGGGGGCGGCAGCGGTCGACGTGTCGCTGGTGCGGCCGACGGTCGGGCCGGGCATGGTTCTCCTCGCGGGCGGGTGACGTGGGGTTCGTTCGCGCTCCGTCCTATCGCAGCACGGCGCGGTTCCGACAGCGGGGGTACGTGCTGTCCGGTCGTGCGCGCGCGTCCGGGCGGCTCGCGCACCGCCACCATGGGTGTCCGGCCCGCCCGACGCAAGACACTTTCGTCACACTGTGTCACTAGATATGACACAGTGTAGCTTCGCGCTTC
>NZ_JBEZUT010000114.1:0-24627 GCF_040636595.1 Kitasatospora sp. NPDC036755 | reverse complement strand
AGCACCTCGCGCACGCACTCCGACGCCCAGTCGAACTGGAAGGCCTCCAGGCGGCGTTGCAGGGCCTGCCCGGTGGAGACGTCCCGCATCCAGCCCCTTGTCCTTGGCCTTCTGGTACTCCTCGTCGGAGATGGCGCCCCTCTCCTTCAGGTCCGCCAGCCGGGCCAGGTCCTCGACGTGGCTGGGGCCGGTGGCACCGACGGCGGTGGAGCCGCCACCGCCGCCCCCCGGCCCGGTGCCGGCCGCGTCCCGGATGTAGGCCTTGAACGCGGCCTCGGACCGCTGCGCCTGTTCGACGTCCCGTGTGCCCATCGACTGCCCGCGGGCGATCAGGTAGGCGAGGACGCCGATCAGCGGCAGGATGATCACCAGGACCAGCCAGCCGGCCTTGCCCCAGCCGCCGAGGTCGTGGCTGCGGAAGATGTCCGTGATGATCTTGAACAGCAGGAAGAACCAGAGGATCCAGAGGAACAGCTCCAGCATGGTCCAGAAGATGTGGAGCGCCGGGTAGTCCACGGCCAGCGATGTGGTGTCCATGGCCGAGTCATATCACCGCAAAAAGGACATGGCTCGCTGGTGTTCGGCCGTTCCAGTGGTCTTCCGGCTCTGCGGGAATAACCGCGGGAGCGCGCGCGGAAGCAGCCGCGGCCACACCCGTGGGGGAGGCGCCGCAGCGGGCTCGGCCCAGGGCTCAGCCCTGCCCGGCCGCCCGCCGGCGCAGCTCCACCGCCAGCTCGACCAGCTCGCCCCACCAGGCGTCGTGCCCGGTCAGCAGCAGCCGCCTGGCCTCCGCGGGCGGCACCGCGCGGACCTCGACCACCTGCTCGCCGTCCGCCGGGTTGGTCGGCGCGGACTCCAGCGCGACCTCGCCCCAGCCCCACAGCCAGGCCTTCTCCGGGTGCGGCTGCCACGGCCGGTACGGCGCCGGGTCCTCGGTGCGGCAGCGGTGCGCCCCCAGCCAGTGCGGCTCGCCGATCAGCCGGGCGCCCGCCTCCTCCCGCAGCTCGCGGTCGAGGCAGGTGGCGATGGTCTCGTCCTGTTCCCGGGTGCCGCCGGGCAGGAACCAGTGGTCCCGGTCGTCCCGGCAGAGCACCACGCGGTCGTCGGCGAAGCCGACCAGGTGGATGTTGGTGACCAGTGCGTCCGGCGGCAGCTCGGTGGAGAACCGGGCGTCGAAGCGGCCCCAGCTCCAGTACTGCGGCGCGTGCAACGCGGGGAACAGGGCGGCGAGTTCGGCGGATCTGGCAGAGGTGTCGGTGCGCTCCGTGGTATCGGTCATCAGGAGATCGTAGTGCCGGTCGGGAAACGGCGGGGGGCGGTGGGATGGACGAGGGCGATGTCGGAGGTGGAGATGGCGCGCGGCCGGCGCGGCCGCGCCCCCTCGGCGGGTGCGCCGATCCAACTGCCCAGCGAGATCTCGGCGGTGATGCCCGGTCCGAAGCCCGCGATCAGCCCGGTGGTGCCCTCGGGCGCGCCGCCGTCGGCGAACAGCCGGGCCAGGGCGTCGAAGACCACGGCGCTGGCGATGTTGCCGCGTTCGGTGAGTGTCGCCCGGCTGTAGCGGAAGGTGGCCGGCTCCAGGTCGAGGAAGCGGCAGAGGTCGTCCAGGATGCGCGGGCCGCCCGCGTGCACGATGTAGAAGCCGAGCCCGGAGACGTCCCAGCCGTGTTCGCCGGCCAGGCCGCGCAGCGCGGGCGCCAGCATCTCCATCGTGCCGGGCACCCGCTTGTCCAGTTGGAAGTGGAAGCCGGTGTCCTTCACCCCGTACGAGATCCACTCCTCGGTGTGCGGGACGAGGTGCGAGCCGTTGCGTTCGACCTGCACGCCGTGCCCGCCGTTGCCGCGCATCACGACGGCGGCGACCGCGTCCCCGAAGAGGCCGTTGGAGAGCAGCGAGCCGACGTCGAGGTCGGTCGGCTGGTAGCAGAGCGAGCAGAACTCGCAGGCGACGATCAGCACGTTGGCGCCCGGGTAGGCGCGGCAGAAGTCGTGCGCCCGGTTGACGGCGGCGCCGCCGGCCGCGCAGCCGAGCTGGGCGATCGGCACCTGGCGGGTGTCGGAGCGGAAGCCCATGGTGTTGATCAGCCAGGCGGTCAGCGACGGCATCATGAAGCCGGTGCAGGACACGTAGACGATCAGGTCGATGTCGCGGGCCGTCAACTCGGCGTGGGCGAGGGCGCGTTCGACCACCTCGGGGACGCGCCGCTTGGCCTCGCGCTCGTACACCTCGTTGCGGACGGTGAAGCCCGGGTGGGTGAGGGTCCGTTCGATGGGCTGGACCAGGTGCCGGGTGCGCACCCCGGTGTTCTCGATCAGCCGCAGCGCCAGGCCGAGCCGGGGGTGGCCGGCGTGCAGGGTGCGGGCCAGGTCGAGGGTCTGGTCGAGGGTGATGACGTGCTCGGGTACGGCGATGGCGGGGCGGCAGAGCGTGGCCATGGGTGCGGGTCTCCCCAGTGCTGCGGGAACGGTGGGCGGGGGAGGGGCTACCAGGCCACCGGGAGGGTGCGGGGGAAGCGCCAGATCGAGCCGGAGTCCCAGTCGAGCTCGGCGGGGTCGACGGCCAGCCGCAGGCGGGGGAAGCGGCGCAGCAGGGTGCCGATGGCGACCTGGAGCTCCATCCGGGCCAGGTGGGAGCCGAGGCAGTGGTGCTGGCCGTACCCGAAGGCCATGTGGGTGGGCTCGCCGCGGTCGAGGTCCAGTTCGTCGGGGCGCTCGTAGACGGCCGGGTCCCGGTTGGCGGTCAGGTAGGAGACGTGCACGGCCTCGCCGGCCCGGATCAGCACGCCGCCCAGTTCGACGTCCTCGGTGGCGACCCTGGCGATGCCGACGCCCTGGCGGAACGGGACGAAGCGCAGCAGTTCCTCCAGGGCGCGCGGCAGCAGTTCCGGCCGGGCGCGCAGTTTGCCGAGCTGCTCGGGGTGGGTGAGCAGGGTGTAGGTG
This sequence comes from Kitasatospora sp. NPDC036755, assembly GCF_040636595.1. NCBI lineage: Bacteria > Bacillati > Actinomycetota > Actinomycetes > Kitasatosporales > Streptomycetaceae > Kitasatospora > Kitasatospora sp. NPDC036755. The sequence continues at coordinate 21,687 of NZ_JBEZUT010000114.1, read as the reverse complement.
AGGTTGCCGAGCTGGTAGGTGCTGGTGTCGTGGCCGGTGACCAGCAGGACCATGGCCATCACGGTCAGCTCGTCCGGGTCGAGCAGTTCGTCGCCGTCGCGGGCGGTGGCCAGGGCGCTGATCAGGTCCTCGCCGGGGTGGGCCCGGCGGGCGGCGGTGAGGTCGGTGAAGTAGTTGCGCAGGGCGGTCTTGGCGGCCTCCTGGCCGTCCCGGCTGCCGGGGCCCATCCGCATCATCGCCACGGCGTGGCCGCGCAGTTCGGTGCGGTCGGCCGCGGGGATGCCGAGCAGTTCGCAGATGGTGGTGAGCGGGAGGCGGCCGGCCAGGAAGTGCATCAGGTCGGCGGGGGCGCCGTGTTCGGTCATCTCGTCGAAGTAGCCGTCGACGGTCCGCTGGGTGGCCGGGCGCATCCGTTCGACCTGGCGGTTGGTGAAGCCCTGGGCGACCAGCCGGCGCAGCCTGTTGTGGGCGGGCGGGTCCATCAGGTTGATCGCCTCGGCCTGGGCGATCGGGGCGGGCGTCATCCGGGGCAGGTCGCGGCCGATGCCCGCGGCGCGGCTGAACCGGCGGTCGGTGGTGACGGTCCTGACGTCCTCGTAGCGGGTGGCCAGCCAGGCCTCGCCCTCGCCGTGCGGCAGCCGGATCCTGGCGACCGGGGCCTCGGTGAGCAGTCGCTTCAGGAGGGGGTCGAACTCCAGGCCGTCGGTGTGGTGGAAGGGGCAGTCCCACACGGGGGCGGTGGTGGTCACGGGCCGGTCCAGGTGTTCTCGTCGTTCCGGGGCGCCCGGGGGTGATCGTCACGTTCGGGCGTGGACATGCAGATGGTGCCCCATGACATGGCAAAAAGGGGAATCCGGTGAAGATTTAACTCCAAGGAGTGACATTCGGATGATAGTCGCGCGAATCGGCCTCCGGGGCGCGGGAGTTGCGCCCGGCGGGGGCGGGCCGCCGGTCAGCTCCCGCCCGGCGCGACCAGCCCGGTCTCGTACGCGAGCACCACCGCCTGTGCCCGGTCCCGCAGGTCGAGCTTGGCGAAGATCCGGGCCACGTGGGTCTTCACCGTCGACTCGCTGAGCGTCAGTTCGCGCGCCAGCTCGGTGTTGGACAGCCCCCGCCCGAGCAGCGCGAGCACCTCCGTCTCGCGCGGGGTGAGCGGTGCGAGGTCGCGGTGCAGCGGCGGGCCGTCGGCGCCGGAGGCCGGGCGCGGGGCGCCGGCCGCGAAGCGCTCGACCAGGCGCCGGGTGATCGAGGGGGCGAGCAGCGCGTCCCCGGTGTCCACCAGCCGTACGGCGGCGGCGAGATGGGCCGAGGTGACGTCCTTGAGCAGGAAGCCGCTGGCCCCGGCGGACAGCGCGGCGTAGACGTAGTGGTCCAGGTCGAAGGTGGTCAGCATGATCACCCGGCAGCCGGGCGCCTGGGCCAGGATGCGCCGGGCCGCCTCCAGTCCGTCCATGACGGGCATCCGGATGTCCAGCAGCGCCACGTCCGGGCGGTGCAGGACGGCGGCGGCCACCGCCTCGGCACCGTCGGAGGCCTCGGCGACCACGTCGATGCCGCGCGCCGTGAGGATCATCCGGAAACCGGTGCGGACCAGCTCCTGGTCGTCGGCGATCACCACCCGGGGGCGGCGCTCCTGCTGCGGCCCGTGCTGCCCGTGCTGCCGCTGTTCGTGCCCCTGCTCGTGCTCCATGGTCCCCTCCGTCACGGCCGGTCCAGCGGGATGCGGGCGCGGACCCGGAAACCACCGCCGAGCCGCCGCCGGGCGTCCAGGTCCCCGCCGTACACCGCGACCCGCTCGCGCAGGCCGATCAGCCCGCGCCCGGCGCCGTCCGGCCGCCCCGCCGCCGGGGCGGCCCCGCCGGAGAGCACGCTCGGGCCGCTGTTGAGCACCTCCACCCGCAGGTAGTGGTCCGAGTAGCGCACCGTCACCTCCGCCGTCACCCCGTCCCCGTGCTTGAGCGCGTTGGTCAGCGCCTCCTGGACGATCCGGTACGCCGTCACGTCGATGCCGCCGGGCAGCGGCCTCGGCTCGCCCGAGATCCGCACCTCGACCGGCAGCCCGGCGAAGGCGAACCGGTCGATCAGCGGGCTCAGCCGGCCCAGGCTGGGCTGCGGCGCGAAGCCGTCCGCCCCGGACTCCTCGCCGCCGTCCGCGGCGGGCGCGAGCAGCCCGAGCAGGTGCCGCAGTTCGGTCATGGTGTCCCGCCCGGCCGCCTCGACCGCCGACATCGCGGCCGCCGCCTCCTCCGGCATGGTGGCCAGCACCTCGCGCGCGGCCCCGGCCTGCACCACCATCAGGCTCACGTTGTGGCTCACGATGTCGTGCAACTCGGCGGCGATCCTGGCCCGTTCGGCGTCCACGGCGGTCCGGGCGGCGCTCTCCCGCTCCCGTTCCAGCAGCCAGCCGCGCTCGCCGATGGCCGCGCGGTGCAGCCGCCGCGCCCGGGCGAGCGCCACCGCCAGCCACCCGGCCGCCGCGCTCGCCGCACCGGCCGTCGCGACGGCCGCCCAGTCCCACCCCGTTCCCCACACGGCGTCAGCTTCGCAGGTCACGGCATGATCCACATCATCCGGGGGTGCCGGGCCCGTACATCCCGGGTACTACGGCCGCCGTGGTTACACCCGGGGTGGGACGTGCCGCCCGCGGCCCCGCGCCTACGGTCGTCCACCATGAGCAATCACCACGACGGGACGACCTCCCGGCCGGACGACACGCAGGTCGTCGTCGAGCTGTCCGGCGTCCACAAGGAGTTCGGCGACGCCAAGGCGCTCGACGGCGTCGACCTGCGGATCCGCGCCGGCGAGGCGGTCGCCGTGATGGGCCCCTCCGGGTGCGGCAAGTCCACCCTGCTGAACATGGTGGCCGGCCTGGACCGGCCCACCGCCGGGACGGTCCGGGTCCAGGGGCAGGACCTCGGGCAGCTCAACGAGAACGGACTGGCCCTGTTCCGCCGCCGCCACATCGGCATGGTCTTCCAGTTCTTCAACCTGATCGACGACCTCCCGGCCCTCGACAACGTCGCCCTGGCCGCCCAGCTGACCGGCACCAGCGCCCGCCAGGCCCGCCGCCGGGCGCTGGAACTGCTCGACGAACTCGGCGTCGCCCACCGCAAGGACGTCTACCCGGCCACCCTCAGCGGCGGCGAGCGCCAGCGGGTCGCGGTGGCCCGCGCCCTGATGAACCGCCCGGCCCTGCTGCTCGCCGACGAGCCCACCGGCGCGCTGGACAGCCGCTCCGGCGAGCAGGTGATGGACCTGCTGATCGACCTCAACCAGATCGGCCAGACCCTGCTGATCGTCACCCACGACCCCCACCTCGCCACCCGCTGCGCCAGCCGGCTGGTCGAGGTGGCGGACGGGCGCGTGGCGAACGAGCGGATGCTGGAGGCGTCCGCATGACCGGCGGCGCGGTGTGGCGGGCCTCGCGGGCGGCCGTGAAGCGCCGCCGGGTGCAGACCGTCGTGATCGGCCTGGTCGTCTTCTGCGCGACCACGACGGTGCTGCTCGCCCTCGCGGTGATCAGCGCCGCCCGGGCCCCCTTCGACGAGGCCTTCGACGGGCAGCGCGGTGCCCACGTCGTGGCGTCCTTCGACCCGGCCGGGGCCTCGGCGGAGCAACTGTCCGCCACCGCCCACCGGCCGGGCGTCGAGGCGGCCGCCGGGCCGTTCGACCAGGTCGTGGTGGACATCCCCACCGACTGGGTCGGCAGTCCGCCCGGACCGCTGACCCTGGTCGGCCGGGCCGACCCGGCGGGGCCGGTGGACCGGGTCGAGCTGCTGTCCGGCCGCTGGGTCACCGCACCCGGCGAGGTGGTCCTCAACTCGCCGTTCGGGGGCGCGTCGGACAAGCTCCTGGGTTCCCCGCTCCCCGTCGGCGGCGGCCGGCACCTGACCGTCGTCGGCTTCGCCACCAGCATGAGCCAGAGCGCCGGCGGCTGGGTCACCCCGGAGCAGGCCTCCGCCCTGCACCCCACCGGCCGGCAGATGCTCTACCGCTTCACCGACGCCGGGAGCGAGCAGCGGCTCACCTCCGCGATGGGCGCGGCCACCGAGGGCCTGCCGGGCGACGCGGTCACCAGCGTCCAGTCGTACCTGGTGCTCAAGGACGCCTTCTCGGCGGGGGCCGACGCCTACCTGCCGCTGATGACGGTCTTCGGCGTGCTCGGCCTGGTCGTCTCGGCGCTGATCGTCGGCAACGTGGTGAGCGGTGCGGTCGTCTCCGGCTACCGGCACATCGGCGTGCTGAAGTCGATCGGCTTCACTCCGCGCCAGGTCGTCACCGTCTACCTGACCATGGTCTCGGTGCCGGCGGTCGCCGGGACGGTCCTCGGTACGGTGGCGGGCTGGGTGGCGTCGTACCCGATCCTCAGGTCCGCGTTCTCCGGGATCGTCACCGGCACGGCCGTGATCGAGCCCGCCGGCTGGCTGCCGGCCGCCACCCTGGCCGGTGTCCCGGCGCTGGTCGTCCTCGCGGCGCTGCTCCCGGCCTCGCGCGCCCACCGGCTCTCCGCCGCCGAGGCCATCTCGGCCGGCAGCGCCCCGCGCGGCGGCCGCGGGTTGAAGGTCCAGCGCTGGCTGAGCGGCACCCGGTTGCCGCGCGCCGTCAGCCTCGGCCTCGGCCAGCCGTTCGCCCGCCCCGCCCGTACGGCGCTGACCATGGCGGCGATCGTGCTCGGCGTGGTCACCGTGACGATGACGGCGGGCCTGAGCACCACCCTGACCAGGCTGGTGGACCACACCGACGGCCACACCCACGTCAACGTCCGGACGGCCCACTTCGCGGGCAACCGGATCGCGCCCACGCTGACCCCGGCCGGGACCGAGGCGATGCTGCGGGCCGCTCCCGGGGCCGAGCGGGTCGGTACGCGCGGGCTGGTGCAGGTCGGGCTGGTCGGGCATGCCCAGCCCGCGTTCGCGGACTTCTACGGCGGTGACGTCGACGCCAAGTGGCTGTCGGTGGTGAACGGCCGTCCGGCGACCGGCCCGAACGAGATCGAGGCCGGCCCGTCGTTCCTGAAGCAGCACGGGCTCAAGCTCGGCGACACGGTGACCCTGGACCTGGACGGGCGGCAGCTGGCCGTCACCCTGGTCGGCGAGGAGTCCGAGGGCAACCCCCGGGCGTTCGCCTCCAACGACGCCACCAGGGCCGCCCTCACCGACGATCCGCACGTCGTCGAGTACGACGTGACGCTCGCCGTGGGCGCCGATGCCGAGGCGTACCGCAAGGCGGTGTCGGAGGCCGATCCGAGCCTCTCGGCCTCGGTCTTCGACCCCGACCTGGGCGGGCCGATCGCCGCGGTCATCGCCTTCACCACGATCTTCACGGTGCTGCTGTCGGTGGTCGCCGCGCTGGGAGTCTTCAACACCCTGCTGCTCACCGTCCGCGAGCGCCGCCGGGATCTGGGCATGCTCAAGTCGATCGGGATGACGCCCCGGCAGGTGGTGGCGATGACGGTCACCTCGGTGGCCTGGCAGGGCGTGGCCAGCGGGATCATCGGCATCCCGGTCGGGGTGGTGGCCCACCGGCTGATCGCCGAGAACGTCGGGACGATCGTGTTCCCGCAGGAGACGCTGGACGTCTGGAACGGCCCGCTGCTGAGCGGTCTCGCCGTGGCGGGCGTCGCGATCGCCGTCCTCGGCGCCCTCGTCCCGGCCCGCTCGGCGGCGCGCCTGCCGATCGCCGAGGTGCTGCACAACGAGTAGCCGGGTGCGCGACGGGCGGCAAGGTACGCGACGAGTGGCCGGGTGCACGACGAGTGGCCGGGTTCCCGGTCGCGGTGGAGAGCCGGTCGGATCGTCCGACCGGCTCTCCACCGTGCGCGGTCCCGCCGCGCCCGGCCAGGGAACTGACGCATGCTCAGTCGGTGCTGTGAGGAGGCCTATCATCTGCGCCATGGCCACCGCTGAGCTGATCCGCATCGTCTCCCGCTCCTCACCCATGGCGCTCGCCCAGGTCGAGCGGGTCCGCGCCGAACTCGCCGCCCTGCACCCGGGCCTGCGTACCGAGGTGGTGCCCGTCACCACCTCGGGCGACCGCTGGACGGGTGATCTCGCCCAGCTCGGCGGCAAGGGCGCTTTCACCAAGGAGGTCGACGCCGCGCTGCTCGCCGGGGAGGCCGACGTCGCCGTCCACTGCCTCAAGGACGTGCCCGCCGACCGACCGCTGCCGGCGGGCACGGTCTTCGCCGCGTACCTGCGCCGCGACGACATCCGCGACGCCCTCGTCCACCCCGGCGGCCTGACGCTGGCCGCGCTGCCGCCCGGCACCCGGATCGGCACCTCGTCGGTGCGCCGGGTCGCCCAACTCGCCGCCTCCCACCCGCACGTGGAGTGCGTCCCGATCCGCGGCAACGCCAACAGCCGGCTCGCCAAGCTGGAGGCCGGGGACGTCGACGCGCTGCTGCTGGCCGTCGCCGGCCTGGAGCGGATCGGCGAGCGGGCGCGGATCACGGAGGTGCTCGGCATCGAGGCGATGTGCCCGCCGATCGGCGCGGGCATCCTGGTGCTGCAGTGCCGCGAGGGCGACGCCGCGACCATCGACGCGGTCTCCTCCCTGGGTCACCACGACACCTGGCGGGAGGCGGCGGCCGAGCGGATGTTCCTCCACGCCCTGCAGGGCCACTGCAACAGCCCGATCGCCGGCTACGCGAGGGCGGAGCGGGACGGCCGGCTGTCGCTGCGCGGCCGGGTCTTCACCCCGGACGGCAAGCAGGTGCTGGACGCCCACGAGTGGGCCGGCGCCCTCAGCCCGGAGGACCTGGGGACGTCGGTGGCCCTGGCGCTCAAGCGGCAGGGCGCGCAGGACCTGATCTCCTCGATCCCGCACTGAGAACCGGCGGGGGAGACCCGGCGGGGGAAACCCGGCGGGGGAAACCCGGCGGGGGAGGCCCGGTGGCGGGTCGGCCCTCCCGCCGTCGGGGCCGGCCCGGTGCCACGCCGTCAGTCCTCCGCGGTGGCCCGCTCGATGATGCCCGCGATCACCTCGGACTTGGCGTCGGCGTAGTTCTGCAGGTACTCCCACGACTGCCGGGCCAGGGCCCGCTTGGCGTCGGCGTACAGTTCGCGGTCGCCGTCGTGGCGGCGCAGCCGGTCGCGGAAGCGCAGCATCCGGTCGTTCTCGGGGCAGCCGGCGGACAGGACGTGGAGGTTCGCGTAGTCGGCGCCGGGGTCGATGTCGTGGTGGCGCAGGACGCGGTGCTCGTACCAGTCGGGCTCGCGGATGACGAGCCGGTACCCGAGGGCTTCGAGGGCGGGCAGGTAGGAGGCCTCGTCCGCGGAGTCCGGGACGATCAGCAGCATGTCGATGACCGGCTTGGCGGGGAGGCCGGGCACGGAGGTGGATCCGACGTGCTCGATCCGGTGGTCCAGCCGGGCCAGGCTCGCCTCCACGCGGGCGGCCTCCCGGGCGAAGGCGGCGGGCCAGCGCGGGTCGTGCTCGCGCAGGGTGATCGGGCCGTCGAGCCTGGGGGCCGGGCCCACGTTGGCCGCCTCGATCTCCTCGGTGGTCATCGGGACGCGGGGGATCTCCTGGTCGGACATGGCCGGCTCCTGGTCTTCGGGTGCTCTTCGGTTTCGATCTGCCTCATGATGCCCGTCCGGTGACCGCGCGGTGACCCTCCGGCGGTTCTCGCTGCGCCCCGGTGGGAACCGGCGAGAACCGGGCGGGTGCGCGGGGCGTCCGTTTGAGGCGTGATCAGTGCGGTGCTCGGCGGGATGCCGATGTTCTGGCCCGGGCTGCTGCTCTCGCTGGTGCCCGCGGCGCTGTTGAACCGGCCGGTGGGGCGGTTGCTGCGGGCCCACTGGGTGGTGGGCTTCGTGCTGCTGCTCGGGCTGGGCGGGGTGGTCGTGGCGACGCTGCTGCCGGAGGCCTTCCGGCTCTCGGAGGGTGCCGTCCGGCACTGCGCGGTGGAGGGCGGCCGGCCGCGTTCGCCGGGCGAGTTGCTGCGTGTGCGGCACATCGGGCTCAAGTTGGCGACGTACGCCCCGGTCGGTTTCGCGGCCGCGCTGGCGGGCACCCGGCGGCGGGCGGCGGCGGCGCTGCTGGGGGCGGCGGTGCTGCCGTTCGCGGTGTCGGTGGTGCACTACGCGCTGCCGGCGATCGGGCGGGTCTGTGACGTGCAGGACGTCTGGGACGGTGTGCAGGGGGTCGCGCTGGGGGCGGTGCTGGGCCTGGTGGCCGGGCCGCTGGTCCGGGCGGCGGCGCGGGCCTGGATCGCCTGAGCGCCCACCCGGGGAGCGGCCCCTACGGTTGAGGGCCTACTCGTCGAGGAGCGGGAAGAGCCGGGCGACGGCGGCGACCGGCCGGGCCCCGGCGGGTCGGGCGGCCGGGTCGGTGTCGCGGCCCCGGTAGCGGGCCAGGACCTGCCGGACGGCCTCGCCGACGGCGGTCAGTTCCTCGGGCGTCAGGTGGACGACGGTGCTGAAGGCCTCGTCCTGCTGCCATTCGGCGGGGGCTTCGGCCCGCCGGGCCTGCCAGCGCCGGTAGCTCTCGTCCTCCAGTCCGCGCGCCAGTTCGCCGAACTCGGCCTCCCCGGCCGCCGGCCGGGCCTGCGGCAGCCGCCACGGCCGGGCCCGCCCGTCGGTGGCCGGGGCCTCCTCGATCTGCCCGTACCGGGCCAGTTGCCGCAGGTGGAACGAGCAGAGGCCGGAGCTGAGGCCGAGCCGGGCGGCGGCTTCGGTGGAGGTGACGGTGCCGTGCTCGGCGAGCAGTTCCAGCAGTGCGGTGCGGACGGCGTGCTCGGGGAGCGGGCCGGTTCTGACGAGGTCTTCGGTCACTTTGCAAAGTCTGCTACTTTGCAAAGTCGACAGCAAGCCCGACCACCCGAAGGAGCGCCCGTGTCCGAGCTGCGCGAACGTCCGACCGTCCTGCGGATCACCGAGGTGGGGGAGGAGATCCTGCGCCGCAGCTGCCGCACGGCCACCGAGGAGGACTTCGGCAGCGAGCGGCTGGCGCGGCTCATCGACGACATGTTCGCCACCATGCACGTCGCCGACGGCTGCGGCCTCGCCGCCAACCAGGTGGACGTGGACCTGCGCCTGTTCGTCTACGACTGCCCCGACGACGACGGCGTCCGGCACACCGGGCACATCCTCAACCCGGTGGTCGAGGAGCAGGACCCGGGCCGCGCCCTGATCGAGGAGACCGAGGGCTGCCTCTCCGTCCCCGGCGCCGGCACCAAGCTCGCCCGCCCGGCCCGCACCGTGGTGCGCGGGGTCAACCAGCACGGCGAGGCGATCACCATCGAGGGCGCCGGCTACTTCGCCCGCTGCCTCCAGCACGAGACCGACCACCTCAACGGCGGGCTCTACATCGACCGCCTCTCCGCCCGCGACCGCAAGCGGATGATGAAGCAGACCGCGGACCGGAGGGAGAAGGTCTTCGCCGAGCGCGCCGCCAAGGCCGCCAGGCTCGCCGGGGCTGCGGACCGGGTGTCCTGACCGGCCGCCCGCCCCCCGGCGCTCGCGGCCCCTTCGTTCGGGTCACCGTCCGTGAACCGGGCCTCGTCCGGGATCACGGGGTGCGGCCGGGCTCCTGGGCGGTCGCCGCGGTCGCCGCCGTGCACCGCTGGTGCCAGAGGCCGACGGCGCCCAGGGCGGTGACCAGGACGCCGGCCGCGTAGAGCTGGGCGCGGTTGTCGGCGCTGGTGGTCATCAGGGCCAGGAGGGCGACCACGGCGGCGATGGCGAGCCAGGTCAGGTACGGGAAGGCCCACATGCGGACGGTGAGCAGGTCGGGGTTCTCGCGCTCGACGCGGCGGCGCATGCGCAGCTGGGCGGCGCCGATGAAGAGCCAGAGCACCAGGATGGCCACACCGGTGGAGTTCAGCAGCCAGAGGAAGATCGTGTCCGGCCAGATGTAGCCCGCCAGGACGGCGGCGAAGCCGAAGCCGCAGGAGGCCAGCACGCTCAGTCGCGGGACGCCGCCGGTGACCTTGGCCAGCGCGCGGGGCCCCAGACCGCGGGTGACCAGCGAGTAGACCATCCGGGAGGCGCTGTAGATGTTGGCGTTCATCGCGCTCAGCAGGGCGATCAGCACCACGATCTTCATGGCCAGGGCGGCGCCGGGGACGTTGAGCAGTTGCAGCACGGTGACGTAGGGGCCCAGCGCGACCACGTCGGGGTCGTCCCAGGGCACCAGGGTGACGGCCAGGGCCATCGTGCCGATGTAGAAGATCGCGATCCGCCAGACCGCGGTGCGCACGGCGTTGGCGACGTTGCGGCGCGGGTCGTCGGACTCGGCGGCCGCGATGGTGACGGCCTCCAGGCCGCCGTAGGCGAAGACGGCGGGCAGCAGGCCGGTGATCAGGCCGTCGCCGCCGTGCGGCAGGAAGCCGCCGCGGCCGGTCAGGTTGGCGGTGCCGGGGGCGTGGCCGATGACACCGGTGACACCCAGCACGCCCAGGGTGAGGAAGGCGACGATCGCGGTGATCTTGATGGCCGCGAACCAGAACTCGAACTCGCCGAAGTTCTTCACGGCGGTCAGGTTGGTGGCGCAGAAGAAGGCCATGAAGATGCCGACCCAGACGAAGGCCGGAACCCCGGTGACCCAGGAGTGCATGATCGCGCCGGCCGCCGTGGCCTCGACGGCGACGGCGACGCCGATCATCACCCAGTACAGCCAGCCGGTGGTCAGGCCCGCCCAGGGGCCGATCTCGCGCTCGGCGTGCACCGAGAAGGAACCGGAGGCCGGGTGCGCGGCGGACATCTCGCCCAGCATCCGCATGATCAGCATCACCAGCAGCCCGGCCGCGACGAACGCCAGGATGATGCCCGGGCCGGCCACCGCGATGCCCGCGCCGGAGCCCACGAACAGGCCGGCGCCGATGACGCCGCCGAGGGCGATCATCGAGAGGTGGCGCTGCTTGAGGCCGTGGCTCAGCTGGGGGGCGGCCGGGGCCTCGGCGGCTTCCGGCGCCGTGGTGGTGCTCATCGGGGATCCATTCGTATGACGGACGCGTCGCGCGGACATGCGCCCCTGGTGTCCTGGAGGGAAGGATAGGCGGGTTTGACCAGAATATGCTTCCAAGCTTTTCCTGAGAGCCGTCACGGAATGGAAGAATCTTCTCCATGGACGACGTGGACCGGAAAATCCTTGCCGAACTGCAGCGTGACGGGCGGCTGACCCTCACCGAGCTCGCCGAGCGGGTCCGCCTGAGCGTGTCCCCCTGCCACCGCCGGCTCCGGGCCCTGGAGCGCTCCGGCGCGATCGTCGGCTACCACGCCCGGCTCGACGCCGCCGCCCTCGGCCTGACCTTCGAGGCGCTGGTCTTCGTCACCATGCGCTACGAGGACCGCGAGACCGTCGCGGCCTTCGAACAGGCCGTCGCCGACATCCCCGACGTCCTGGAGGCCCAGCGGCTGTTCGGCGACCCCGACTACCTCCTGCGCGTCGTCGCCCGCGACCTGGCGGCCTACCGGAAGCTCTACGACGAACGCCTGGCCACCCTGCCCGGCGTCCAGCGTCTCAGCTCCACCATCGTCATGGCGAACGTCGTCGAAGCCAGGCCCCTGCCGCTGTGAGGCTTTTACGTCTGCCTGCTGGCCGTGCGCGAGGGCTGACGGGGCCGCCCGGCATCCCGGATCTGTACGGGTCGCGGCGGATGTCCGGGCGGGCGCATCGGACGTCGGGGTGTACGCCAACGGCCCGCCGCCGGGAAGGTGGTGGGCCGTTGAGGGGAGGTCGGTTCGGTCAGACCTCGGCGGTGGCGGCGAACTTCACGAACGCGCCCCAGGCGGCCGGCTCGAAGGCCAGCTGGGGGCCGGACTTGTCCTTGGAGTCACGCACGTGGACGGTGCCGGGAGTCTCGGCGACCTCGACGCATTCTGCGCCCTCGTTGCTGCTGTAGCTGCTCTTGAACCAAGCCAGCTCGGCCATGTTCATCGCTCTCCCAGGATCATTTCGATCAAGGCCAAGGACTCCCTCATGTTGAGCGCCTGCCCCCTGAGGGTGCCGTACCGTGCAGCCATCTTACGGACTTCTTCCGGCTCCGTGATCAGTCTGTTGACGTGCTGGACTTCCACGTACGCGATCGGTGGACGCCCGGGAGGGGTGAGAAGTGTGAAGGGCCCGCCCATGCCCGCATTTTCGGGTGCGTCGAGCGGCATGATCTGCAGCTCAAGACCGCGAATTTCCGCCACCTTGAGGAGTCGTTCGAGCTGTTCTCGGTGTACATCCCAACCTCCGATCGGGCGTCGAAGGGCACTTTCGTCGATCACCCAGCTCATAGTCGGCAAGGGCCACCGGGTGAGGATTTCTTGGCGAGCGAGTCGCGCTGCAACCCACGTGTCGATCTGTTCCACCGAGAGCCATGGCCTGCGCATCTCGTAGAGCGCTCGCATGTGAGCTTCGGTCTGAAGCAATCCAGGGATGAGTAGAGTGCTGTAGCTGTGGATCTCCAGGGCCTTGCCTTCTTCTTGCGTGAAGGCCTTGTTGTAAGCGGGGTGCCTCTCGGACACACGCACCTTCGCCTTCATCACGTCGTCCGCAACGACCTTGAGCAGCCCGCCAGCGTCGAGAGCGTCGTCCACCACCGTGAGGTACTCGATCCTCGGGGTTCGCACGCCCCGTTCCACGGCCCCGACGTGGTCCTCGCTGTAACCGGTGACTTTGGCCAGCTGCTTCTGCGTGATTCCGGCCCGTTCACGGAAGAGCTTGATCATTTTTCCGACCGCGCTGTAGAACTCGGCGACCCCGTCGAACCCCTCCGCGGTCTCGCCGTCATCGAAGACGCTTCCCTCAAGGCCCATTGCAGCCCATCTCTTTCGATCTTGGGTCGACCGGCAGGCCAACCCTCCGCACCCGTACAGGTACTCTCCGTGCCCGTCGGGGTGCTGGTCAGCGTACGTCCGCCCGGCCACGCTTATCTCCCATGTCGACCGAAATCCCCCTCGAAAACCCCCGGTCCCACACCACCACCCTCACCGCCTCCCCCAAGGGTGCGGCCATCTGCCGGCGCCTGGCGCGCCGTCAACTCTCGGACTGGGGGCTGAACTCCACGCACACCGAACCCTTCCACTGCGCCCTGCTGGTCATCGCGGAGCTGGCCGCGAACGCGATCACGCACGGACGCGTTGCGGGGCGCGGGTTCGAGCTTCACCTCTCGCTCACCACCTCCGTGCGCCGGGGCACCACCCTCCGCATCGAGATCAGCGATCCCCGGGGCGACAGGCTCCCCATCCTTCCCACCGTCCACACCCCCAACGCCCAGACCGGGCGCGGCCTCACCCTCATCGACGCCCTCTGCGACCGCTGGGGCACCATCCCCCGTGAACCCAACTCCAAGACCGTCTGGGCCGAGCTCGACCTCGGCCCCGCCACCCCCGATGCCGCCTGAACCCCGCGATAGCCCCACCCCGACACCCCACTGAACCCCCGGGACTGGGAAGTCGGCCCGGCCGACTTCCCACTCCTCTGCCTCTCCGCCGGCACTCGCCGACGGCCCGCCGGCATCCCAGGTTTGTGGGATGTCCCCAGGTCGAGGGGCGCTGCCAGGATGTGGCGCACGGAGTCGACCACTCCGGCCGGGCTCCGTCGGAGCGATCCGGCCGTCTCGACAGAGGGATCCACACCCATGAAGATGCGTCGACTGGCCGCTGCCGCGGCCGTCATCGCCCCGGTGCTCGTCATCGCCACCGGCGCCGAGGCGAACGCCTACCCCCGGCAGCTGTCGAAGCGGGAGATCTGCACCGCGGCCTGGAACGTCAACTACTGGTCCGGCGGCGAGGCCTTCGCCCGCGGCCAGTGGCGCGCCTGTATGGGGGGCTGACCGCTCCCCGGTTTTCCCCGCCCGGGGCCCGGAGCGGTCCCGCAGGCCCGTGCACCCCGACGGCGCGGCCAGGAGCCCCCGCCCTGCCCGCCGGCCGAGGCCTTCCGCCCCGACACCCGGACGAACCGCCAGGGAGTGGGAAGTCGACCAGACCGACTTCCCACTCCCTGCCCGGCACGCACGGCATACTCCATACTCCCGGCGGGTGACTCCCGTACCTCCCCGGGGTTACGAACGCCGCCGGAACGTTTACATCGACGGGCCGATTCGACACGGAGCCGCGGAACCTAGCGTCGACCCCATGAAACGCAATCGCCGTATCAGCGCCGTCGCGGTGCTGGCGCTCGCCGCCCTCGTCACCGGAACCGACGCGGGGTTCGCCGCCACGGCCACACCGGCCGCACCGGTGGCCACGCACGCGTCCGACACCGCGCCTGCCACGGCCCCCGCGCCCACACGGACCTTCCAGGGCGCGCTCCCCGCGCCGACCGGCCCCTACGCCGCCGGCGAGGACGTCCTCCACCTCACCGACGTGAGCCGCCCCGACCCGTGGGTGCCGTCCTCCGGCCCCCGCCAACTGACCGTCACGATGATCTACCCGGCCGTCCCCGGAACCGGCACCCCGGCCCCCTACATGACCCTCGGCGAGGCGGCCGGGATCCTCCAGCGCCAGCACACGCCGGCGAACTCCGGCATCACCCCGCAGAGCCTCGTCGACGTCACCACCCACGCCTACGACGGCGCGCGGCCGCAGCCCGGCAAGCACCCGCTGGTGGTCCTCTCACCCGCGTACGAGAACCCGCGCATGACGCTCACCGCCCTCGCGACCGACCTGGCCAGTCACGGCTACGTCGTCGCTCTCGTCGGCCACACCTACGAGGACAGCGGCGAGACCCTGGCGGACGGCCGGACGTCGCCGTGCGTGATCTGCGACGGCCCGGCAGGGCTCGACTTCGACGCCGTCGCCGCCGGCCGCGCGCGGGACGAGTCCTTCGTGATCGACCGGTTGACGCACGGCAACGCCGCGTGGCGCCTCGCCCACCTCATCGACAAGCACGAGATCGGCGCGGCCGGACACTCCCTCGGCGGAGCGGCGGCCGCCGCCACGATGATCGCCGACCCGCGGGTCCGGGCCGGAGTGAACATGGACGGCTCCTTCCACCCGGACCCGAAGCCCGGCCAGATCGACCGGCCGTTCCTCATGCTGGGCGAGCCCGTCTCCGACCAGTCGGCCGGCAACGACTGGGAGCAGCCCTGGGCCGCCCTCGGCGGCTACAAGAAGTGGCTGACGGTCACCGGCGCCGACCACTTCAGCTTCGCCGACCTGGACCTGCTCAAGGCGGAGGCCGGATTCCCGGCGGGACCCCTCTCCCCGGAACGCGCGCTGGCGATCACCCGCACGTACGTGACGGCGTTCTTCGACCAGACACTGAAGGGCACCAACAGCCCGCTGCTGGACGGCCCCTCCCCGAACTACCCCGAAGTCCTCTTCCAGCACCAGTCGCACTGACCACGGAGGTCGGTGACACGGTTCACGGCCGGGTGATCCCGACATGAGTGAGGGCCTTCTGGCCCGGAGTGGATCGCGACATCCGCACCGGCACCCAGAAAGGCCCTCATGCCACCAGGCAGGCCCTAGTAGTCCAGCGTCAGCGTCGGGATGGTCTCGGACTTCTCGTAGTCGAGCAGCGGGCGACCCAGCATCGACCTCGTTCCGCCGCGCAAGACGGTGAACGGCACGCACTGCATGGCCTTGTAGACCTTGACCATCTGGATGTGGCCGCCGATCGAGTGGAACCTCTCGGAGTCGATCATGAAAGCCAAGGCCCTCATGGGTTCCATGTCGAATGCGCCCGGGCGAATCCCGTTCGGGCCGCGCAGGTGCTCCAGGACAACGTCCCGCGCTTCCCCGATCTCATCGCCGATGATCGACAGCACCTTCTCATCGTGCCCTTCACCCCTCCAAGGAGTGGCGGGGCTGAAGGTGAACCTGCCGATGCTCTTGTCGAAGTGCAGCTTCCATATCTTGAACTCGCTGGTGGTCCAGTCGTACCCCGCCAGTAGGAAGAAGGCCGCCGGGGCCTCCCACAACTCGGTCGGGACGTCCTTGAGCTGGTCGAGCATCAAGTTGATCACGCGGATGAGGTGGCCCTTGAGCTTGGCCAGCGGCTGCCTCCGGCTGAGCGCACCGTCATAGGAGTTGATGGAGTTGATGACCTGGATCATCATGGGGTAGGCGTAGTCGGTCTCTCCCGCGAAGGCGATCGCGGCGTCCCCGCGCGGCAGTGGGATGATCTTCGGTGCGGCATCCCAGGCGCCCAGTGACCTGAGTCGGCTGTCGCTCGCGATGACCATCTCCTCCGTCCCGCCGACCTTCCTGACCCAGGCCATGGTGAGAGTCATGCGACGTTCCTTCCGATCCTCAGGTGCTGACGGGAGCAAACATACTGAGGCCAATGGGAGTTCATGAGCGATGCCGACGAGTTCTCCCTCGGGGAACGGCTGCCGGCCGGTCTGAGTCGGTCACCGACGACGATCAGCCCGGGGAGCGCTGGTGGGTGTCGTCCGGCAGCCCCGGCGACGCTCCCCACGACGGTGCCGCTCGCGCTGTTCGCCCCCTCGTGCGGCGCCGGCACGGCCCCGACGCCGTGGCCGTGTCGGCCGCGAACCCCCGGTGAGATGTGCGGCTTCGGGGGGAACGCCTCACGGCGGCGGGCGTCGGCCCCTGGCCGCACCTCCGGGCCCGTACGCGTCCCGGGCCGGTTCGGGAGGTGCCACGTGGTCCCGCAACTCCTGTAGGTCCGCAGGCGTGTTGACCGCGCACCAGTACCCCTCGGCGCGGTACCCCGCCAGCTGCCGCAGCCGGACCAGCCGCGGCAGGGTCGTCTCCGCGTGGTCCCCCCGGTCCGGCAGCAGCGGGACCACGCCGGGTGCGAAGGCGTACACGCCGCCGTTGACGGTGCAGGCGGGCGGGGGAGGCGCGGCGATCTCGGCGACCATCCCCAGCTCGTCGCAGACCACGGTGCCGCGGGGCAGCCGGGGCGGCACCAGGGCGACCGTGGCCAGCGCCCCGCACCGTACGTGGTGGGCGCCCAGTGCGGTGAGCGGGAACTCGGCCCAGATGTCGCCGTAGACGGCGAACCACGGCTCCCCGGGCGCGGGGAGCGCGCGGGCCGCGAGTTTCAGCCCGCCGCCCCGCCCCAGCGGGCGGTCCTCCACGACCACGGTGGTGCGGACCGGCAGGGCCGCCGTGCGGACGTACTCGGTGATGGCCCGCGCCCGGTGGCCGGCCGAGACGACCACCGTCCGCACGCCGGCGGCGGCGAACCGGTCGAGCTGGTGGCGCAGCAGGGGTGCGCCGTCCACCTCGATCATCGCCTTGGGGCACAGGTCCGTGTACGGGGCGAGCCGCCCGCCGCGTCCGCCCGCCAGGATCACGGCCTGGCGGATCGGGAGGCCGGGAGAGGTGGTGACCGGTGTGGCCAACGTGTGTTCGAGTCTGGTCAACTTCGTTTTCCCGTAGTGCCCTTGTGGGGTGTGATCGTCGGCAATCCCGATCACCTCCGGTGCTTGTCCCGCGTCCGTTCCTAGGCTGCCGCCATGAGCATCCCCTCCGAACTCATCGGCAGCATTCCCCGTTCCCCGGAGCTTCTGGCCGCGTACGCCGCGCACGCCTCCGGCGAACTCGACGACGCCGCACTCGCGGAGACCCGCCAGCGGGCCGTCCGCGAAACCGTCGCCCAGCTGGAGTCCGTCGGCTCGCCCGTCGTCACCGACGGCGACCAGGCCAAGCGCGACGCCTACACCTACCCGCTCGACGGCGCCGACGGCCTGGCCGCCGACGGGGTCGTCATCCCCTTCGCCGACGGGCACAGCCGGCAGCTTCCGCGGCTGACCGCCGGCCCGTTCCGCTACCGCGTGCACGCCGAGCAGTACCTCCGGGCCGCGCAGAAGGTCGCGACCGTCCCCGTGAAGCAGTCGGTCGTGGCGCCGTCCCTGCTCTCCCTGCTGTACCCGGCGGACGGCATCGCGGGCTACCCGCGCGAGGCGTTCCTGGACGACCTCGTCGACGGCGCCGAGGCGGACATCCGGGGCTGCCTCGACGCGGGTGCGCACGTCGTGCAACTGGAGTTCACCGAGGCGCGGTTGTCGCTGAAGCTCGACCCGAGCGGCGGGGTGCTCCGGGACTTCGTCGAACTGCACAACCGGGTGCTGTCCCGGTTCGGCGCGGCCGAACGCGCCCGGATCGGCGTCCACACCGACCCCGGCGCCGACCAGGACTCCACCCACAGCCTCGACGTCGACTACGCGGAACTGCTGCCCACGCTGTTCCGGCTCACGGTGGGCAACTTCTACCTCTCCCTGGCGAGCGAGGCCGACCCGGAGCGCGTCCTCGCCGTCGTCGCCGAGCACCTGCCCGCCGACGCGCGGGTGTTCGTCGGCGTCACCGACCCGACCGACCCCCGGGTCGAGACCGCCGAGGAGGTGCGCGACCGGGTGCTGACCGCCGCCCGCCACCTGCCCGCCGACCGGCTCGGCACCTGCGACGACGCCGGGTTCGCCCCCTTCGCCGACGACCTGTCCACCTCCCGCCAGACCGCCTTCGCCAAGATCCGCGCACGGATCGAGGGCACGGCGCTGGCGGCCGAGGCGCTCGGGCTCTGACCGCCGGCCCCGGTGCGCGCGGGAAGCCGGCCGGCCGACTTCCCGCTCCGCACCTCAGGGCGAACCCTGACGTGAGATCAGGGAACGGCGGCCCCCGGCCCCTGATGCCCCGGGCGGCCCGCACCTGAAGACTCGTCGCCGGGCCGGGAACCACCGGCCCGGACGACCACCAGTCTGGAGCCGGACCGCTCATGAACGCCCACCCGAACGCCCCTGGCAGCCGTAGTCGCTGGGCCGTGCTGGCCGCCGCCGGGGCTATGGCCGCCGCGCTGAAGGTCGGCGCGGGCACGCCCGCCCTCGCCGCCTCGGCCTCGCCCGTCGCCGCCTCCGTCCCGGCCTCCGCCGCCGTCTCGGCCTCCGCCTCCGCCGCCGTGCCGCCGCTGGACCCGGCGGCCCTCCGGGCGGCCCTCGCCCAGCGGCCCGCCGCCGACGTCTCCGCCGGATTCGTGCGGGTCACCGGCTCCGCGGGGCGGTTCGTGGGCACCTCGGCGGAGGACGGGATGGCCGTCGACCCGCAAGGCCGGTTCCGGATCGGATCGATCTCGAAGGTCTTCACCGCCACCGTCGTCCTGCAACTCGCCGGCGAAGGACGGATCGACCTCGACGGCACCGTCCGGCAGTACCTCCCGGACTTCCCCTACGAAGGGGTCACCGTCGGGCAGCTGCTCAACCACACCAGTGGGCTGCCCGGCGGCTCCAACGTGCCCTGGGGCGACGGCACCACCGGTTGGTTCGCCGGACACCGGCTCGACTCGTTCACCCCCGAGGACGTCATCGCCACCATGAACGGCCAGAAGCTCGGCTTCACCCCCGGCACCGCCCAGCAGTACAACGGCATGAACACCTTCGTCGCCGGACTGCTCGTCGAGGAGGTCACCGGTCACCGCTACGCCGACGAACTCCGCGACCGCGTCCTCCGGCCCCTCGGCCTGCACGACACCGCGCTCCCCGACGGCGACGACCCGCGGCTGCGGCACCCCGCGACCCACCCCTACCTGACCGTCCCCGACGCCGACGGCGGCACCCACCGGGCGGACGTCACCGAGCAGAGCCCGTGGCCCTGGGCGGAAGGCGGCATGATCTCCAGCGCCCCCGACCTGGAGCACTTCATGACCGCCCTGTTCCGCGGCCGCCTCCTGCCGCCGGCCCAGCAGGAGGAGCTGTTCACCGTCCCGCACGTGCCCGTCGCCCCGGGCAGCAGCCACTGCCCGGGCGGCACGGCGTGCATGAGCATGGGCCTCGAACGCCTCTCGGCCGAGGGCATCGTGGCCTGGGGCAAGACCGGCTCCCGGCCCGGCTCCACCAGCGGCGTCTTCGCCACCCGCGACCTCTCCCGCACCGTCGTGTACTCCGTCGACCCGACGGCGCTCGACGGCGCCGAGACCCCGTACGCCCTCGGACTGCTGAAGAGCGCCTTCGGCCTCAAGTCCATCGGCTGACGGTCCGTCTCCTCCTGTCTGGCGAGGAGATGTTGGCTCGCCCGGGGGAAGCGGGGCAGGGGCGGCTTCCGGGACCGTTGGACGCATGCTGAAGAACATTCCGGTCGGCGACACCGAACGGCCCGTTCCCCGGTGGGCCCTGCGACTCGCCAAAGCCCTCCCCTTCATCGTGCTGCCGCACTGCCTGTGGCGACTGCCCTTCGCCTTCGACTTCCGGATGGGGACGGTCGACCCGGCCGCCGGGCCCTACGTCTGGTGGGCCACCCCGTACGTGATCGGGCTGAGCGTGATCACCGAGGCGCTGACGATCCTGACCCTCGGGCTGGTCAGCGGCTGGGGCGAGGTGTACCCGCGCTGGGTGCCCGTCCTGCGCGGCCGCCGGGTCCCACCACTCGTGGCGCTCGTCCCGGCCGTACTCGGCGGACTGGTCCTGGTCGCCCTCTTCGGCGGGATGCCCCTGGCCTGGCTGGGCGTGTTCGCCGAAGTCGGCTACAGCAACGGCTGGTGGATGGCCCTCGGGCGGATCTGCACCTCCACGGCGGTGCTCTGGGGCCCCGTCACTCTCGCACTCGCCTACGCCTACTACCGTCGACGCCGTCAGCAGCCAGGGCACACAGCCCGTCCATGAACCGGCCCGGGGCCGACGGCCTGAACCGGGCCTCGCTCCACTGGTGCCAGAGACCTCCGGGGGCCAGGAAGCGGGCAGAGTGTTCGCTGCCCGTCCGGCCGTCGATGTGGAGGAGCGCACTGATCGCCCAGTGCTGGTCGAACTGGCAGTCGGGCCTCCGCAGGTAGCGATCCAGGTAGGCCGCCAGGTGCCGGGCGTCCTCATCAGTGCCGAAGCGTGCGAGAGCGAAGCAGTAGCCCTGGCCGGCGAAGCACAGCTGGCTTGCCAGGAGCAGATCGCCGAGGACGTCACGGAAGTGCACCCTGCGGTCGAAGCCGATCAGCCACGACGCCGTGAGGCGCGAGCGCCACTCGCGCCTCAACAGGATCTCCAGCTCTTCGTCGGTGATCTCCCGGGCGGCGGCACTCAGCGACCGGAGGAAGGGTGCGCGCTCGCTCTCCGCGTCCCGCGCGAAGTTGCCGTGCAACAGGTGCAGGTACCGACTGATCCCCTGCGTGGCGGGCTTGACGTAACGGTCGACGACATCGAGCAGCTCGGGGCCGTCCGACGAAGCAGGAATGGGCATGGCGGCATTCTCACGTCGCCCGCCGCCCACCACCAGAGGCCTCGCCACCCCGGCCCGGCGCCGCGCGGGAAGTCGGCCCGGCCGACTTCCCGCGCATTGCCACCGCCACCCGCCTCGCCCTGGCCCCGGCACCCGCCTCGCCCTGCGTGAGAGGTCGGCCCGCCGGACTTCCTGCGCATCGCGACCCCGCGCCACCTTCGCTCTCCGGTCGGGGCCATCGGCCCACCTTGCCCGGCGCCGCGCGAGAAGTCGGCCCGCCCGACTTCTCGCGCGTGTGGCGGGGGTGAAGAAAGGTTTCGCCACTCTTGGCCGGCGCCGGAACGCGCCCCGCTGGCCGGCTCCTCGATGCCCCGCGCTGAGGCCTTCCCCGCGCGCAGGAAGTCGGCCGGGCCGACTTCCTGCGCGCCATGGCATGCCGGTCGCCGAGCTTCTATGCGGACCGGCCGTCATATCCCTCCGCCCGATCCTGCTGACGCTGCATGAGAAGTCGACGTATTGACTCTGCTGGCGAAGTCGTTCGGGGTGGGTGTGGGGGCGGTAGGTTCCTGCTGGTTGGGGTGGGTTGGCTGTCTGTGGGGGTGGGCTGTGCTGCGTCCTGGTGGGGTGTCGGGGATTCCGGTGGAGA
>NZ_JBEZUT010000113.1:0-24639 GCF_040636595.1 Kitasatospora sp. NPDC036755 | reverse complement strand
GACGCCGATCAGCAGGCTGTGCCGCTCGCCGGGCCCGAGGCCGGTCAGCTCGCGGTACCACTGCAGCAGCGCGCCGAGCGCGGGCTCGGTGACGGAGGAGTTCGGCGATCTCCGCCAGGACCCGGGCCGCCGGCGCCGGGGCGACCAGCCACTTCAGGTGGCTGCCGGGGAGCGTCCGGACGTCGTAGGGGTTCTCCGGGGTCAGCGCGTCGCCCTCGCGGATCATCCGGTCCTGCATGGCGAGCGGCACGCTGGTGTCCTCGGTCAGCCGGACGTACGACTTGGGGATCCGGCCCCAGCTGTCGGCCTGAGCCCGGTCCTCGGGCGTGCCGGCGTCGAGGTTCTCGTCGGGCTGGAAGGCGTTGAGGAAGACCAGGAACTCCTCGTCCGTCCCGTCGGCGAGGAAGGCCGCCTTGAAGGTCGCCAGCACCTCGGGGTCGGCGGTGCGGAAGTTGACGCGCAGCAGCCCGAGTTCGGCGGGGTTCCCGACCATCGCCGCTGCCAGCCCGGCGGCGTCGACCGTGGCCATCTCGGGCTCGGCGTAGTAGCCGGCGACGTCGAGGTCGACGGGGGCCCAGGCCGAGACGTAGACGATCCGGTCGATCAGGTCGGGACGCCGGTTGGCCGCGACGGTGGCCGTCAGGCCCCCGCGGCTGTGCGAGACGAGGACGACGGGCCCGTTCCGCTTGGCCCGCTCCAGTATCCCGATGAGGTGCGAGACGTTGTCGGCGAGGGTGACGCCCTTGATGGCCCCGGGGGTGGTGGCGAGCCCTTCGGGGTCCTGCGGCGCCTGGTAGGCGCGCGGGTACGTCGCCGCGAAGCCGTGCCCCGGGAGGTCGACGGCGACGGAGCGGTGGCCGAGGAGGCCGAGTTCGGCCTGGAGCGGCGCGAAGGAGAAGGAGTTCGCGAAGGCTCCGTGAACCAGGACGAAGGTGGGTTGCATCTGTCTGCTCACTTTCTGGTCTCCCCGCCGCGAGGGGCGCCGCGGAGGACGTCCTCGGGCGCGGCGGGCGCCGGCGGTCGAGCGCGGGGCGTACGAGGGAGGCCCGCGAACGGCTGCCCGGCTGTCCGGTCGCCCGGCTGTTCCGACGGGCCACAGTACCGAGGGAAAGATCATCGCACTAGCTCGTCGTCGTGGGGCACTCCTCGGTGCGGCACCGCCCGGCGCACCCCGCGGTGTGCCGCTCGTCGGGCCAACGGCCCTCCAGGTGCAGCCGGATGAGCGCGGCGTGGGACAGCGGGCTGCCGGGGTCGGCGACGTCGCCGTTGGTGGTGTGGTCCAGGAGCACGACGTGCTCCTTGCCCCGGAGCCGTTCGACCAGGTCGGCGACGCGGTGTTCGAGGACCCAGCGGTAGGCCGGCAGGTAGATCCGGCGGCGGGCCGCCTCGTAGGACAGCAGCCGGTCGCCGTGCGGACCGGTGCGGTGGCCCTGGACGGGGCCGAACCGGCGCACCGTCCGCTTGAGGCCCCTCATCGAGGTGACGCGCAGCTTGGCGAGGTCGACGTCGCTGTCCGGGAAGACCTTGAGGGCCTGCCAGATGCCTTCCACCGACTGGCTGGTCACGCCCTCGCCGTAGGGCACGGGGATGCCGCCGTGCGGGTAGAACGGGCTCAGCCGCACCCAGGGGTCCGGCGCCCCGGAGGTGACGTCGATGATCTCCGCGCCGGGGAACGCGGCCTCCAGCGAGGCCGTCGTGCGGCGGCGGCCGGCGACGTGGATCGGCATCCGGGGGCTCCCTCTCTCGGTGGCACGGACCACCGAGTGTCCCCGGTGCCACCGACATTCCGGCCGGGGCCGTGCACCCGGAGACCCTGGTGGACGAGGGAACGGGGGCTCCCTCGATCGGGGGAGGCCGGTGATTCCCCGCGCGACCAGACTGGCGGACGTGACCAGGGGCTTCCCGCCCCGCCGCGATTCCGGAGGAGTTGACCCGTGCATCGTCCGCACGTCCGCCACATGGCACTCGCCCTCACGCTCTCGACCGCCGTGGCCGTCGGGGCCCTGACACCGTCCGCCGCGTCGCCCGCGTCCGCCGCACCGGCCGTACTCGCCGCGTCCGTCGCGTCCGCCGTGCCCGCCGTGTCCGCCGTGTCCGCACCGGACGGTGTGCAGCAGGGGCTGAACGCGCTGGTGCGGACGGACGGGGTGCCTGGCGCGCTCGCGACCGTCCGGGACGGGCGGGGGCGGAGCCGCGACTACACCGCCGGCGTGGGGGACCTGGCCACCGGCGCCGCCGTTCCCGCCGGCGGGCAGGTGCGGATCGGCAGCAACACCAAGACCTTCACCGCCGTCGTGGTGCTCCAACTGGTGGGGGAGGGGAAGGTCGACCTCGACGCCCCCGTCGACACCTACCTTCCCGGTGTGGCCCGCGGCGAGGGCGTCGACGGGCGAGGCGTCACCGTCCGGCAGCTCCTCCAGCACACCAGCGGCCTGCCCGACTACGAGGGCCTGCTGGACGAAGCCTCGCTCCGCTCCCGGTACTTCGAGCCCAGGGAACTGGTGGACCTCGCCCTGCGGCAGCCGCCCGTCTTCGACCCCGGGGCGCGGTTCGGCTACAGCAGCACCAATTACGTGCTGGCCGGCCTGATCGTCCAGCGGGTGACCGGCCGGCCGCTCGCCGAGGAGATCGACCGGCGGATCGTCCGGCGCCTCGGGCTGCGGCACACCTCCTTCCCGGCCGTGGGCGACCGGACGATCCGGGAGGCCCACCCCAGGGGCTACCGCAGGGACTCCGCCGACGGGCCGCTGACCGACTTCACCGAGATGGACCCGTCGGCGGGCTGGGCGGCCGGGCAGATGATCTCCACCACCGCGGACCTCAACCGCTTCTTCGGCGCCCTGCTGGTTCCGGACCGCCTGCTGCCCTCGGCCCAACTCGCCCAGATGCGCACCACGGTGCCGATCGGCGGCGACTCCGGTGCCGGCGCCGGACTGGGGATCATCAGCCGGCCGCTGTCCTGCGGCGGGGTCTACTGGGGGCACGGGGGCGACATCCCGGGCTACGAGACCCGGGGCGGTGCCACCGACGGCGGGCGCGCCGCGAACATCGCGGTGACCACCGTCCCGGCCGACTACGCCGTCACGCGGCACCTCGAGGACGTCGTCGACGCCGCCCTGTGTCGCTGAGGCTCTATCAGCCGACGTGCGGGCACGCGGGCATGCGGGCATGCCAGCGACGGGCATCGGGAGGCGGGCATCGGGCGGCGGGCCGAGGACGGGTCAGGAGCGGTGGTGGTTCCCCTCGTCGCCGATGACGCCGTTGCCGTGGTGGACGGACACGCTGGAGTACGTCGCCCGCATGCGCGCGGCGTGGGCGGTCCGCCGCTGTTCGATCAGCAGCCCCTCGGCGTCGTCGAACCGGTGCCGCCGAGCGCGTTCCCGGAGCACCAGGAAGGCCGTGGCGCCGACGACGATGGCGACGAGTGCGAACAGGAACACCATGACGAGGAGCATGACGTCACCTTCCCCCGGTTCGAGTGCGTCCGGCTTTTATCTCACGGAAGGCCGGTGAGCGCACCCTGCTCCTCGTGACCGTGGGACGGCCGCCCTGGGCCCCGGGCGCGGACGAACTCCGGCTCCGCCGGCCCGGACAGGTCGGTTCCGGCCGCCGTGAGGTGCGGCCGGGCCGCCTGCGCCGGGTCCGGCCGGCAACGGCGGCCCGGCACGGCGGGCGTGCCTCGGGCACCCCGCGCAGGCATGACTTTCGACAGATCCGGTTCGATGGTCCCCCTCGTAGGGTCGTGGGCATGCGGATGAGTGGGGCGGCGCTGCCCGCGGTGGCGGCGGTGTGTATCGGGCTGAGCGTCACGAGCCTCTGGTGGGCGCTGCCGGCGGTCGGGATCTCCTTCCTGGCCGGGCTGCGGACGGAGCGGGTACGGCCGGCGGCCGTGGTGTTCGCCGTCCTGGTCTCGGCCGGGGTGCTGGTGGTCGGGTCGGCGCCCGCCTGGATCGTTCTGGGCCTGCGGTTCGTCGCCCTCGCCGTGAGCACCGGCATGGGGCCGTGGCTGCTGGGCCGGTTCTGGCGGCAGTCGCAGGAGCTCGTACGGGCCGGCTGGGAGCGGGCCGAGCGGCTGGAACGCGAGCGGCAACTCGTCGCCGAGCAGGCGCGGCTGCGCGAGCGGGCCCGGATCGCCCAGGACATGCACGATGCCCTCGGGCACGACCTCAGCCTGATCGCCCTGCGTGCCGGGGCCCTCAAGCTCGCCCCCGACCTGGCCCCGCCCCACCGGGAGGCGGCCCAGGAGATCCGGGCGGGTGCGGCGGCCGCCGTCGACCGGCTCGGCGAGGTGATCGGCATCCTGCGCGACGGGGAGGAGACCGGCGGTGCCACCCCCGCCGCCCACGGGCCGGCCGACTCGGACATCCCGCACCTGGTCTCCGAGGCGGTCGCGGCCGGACTGGACGTCCGCTCGGAGACCGTCGGCGAGCCGGGCGGGCTTCCGCGCGCCACCGAGCACGCCGCGTACCGGGTGGTGCAGGAGGCGCTGACCAACGCCGCCAAGCACGCGCCGGGAGCGGCCGTCACCGTGGAGGTGGCGTACTCGGCCGACGGTGCCCGTCTCCGGGTGGCCAACGGCCCGGCACCGGCACCGGCATCGGCACCGGCATCGGTGTCGCTGCCCGCGTCAACCACGCGCACCGCAACGCCCACCGCAACGCCCACCGGACCGTTCGCCGGCACCTCCGTCACGGTGCCCCCCGTGTCGCCCACCGGTGGCCGCGGCCTGGTCGGGCTGGCCGAACGGGTCCGCCTCGCGGGTGGCACCTTCGCCCACCGGGCCTGCCCGGACGGCGGGTTCGAGGTCGTGGCCGACCTGCCGCGCCGTGCCGCCGGGCCCGCCCTGCCGCTGTCCGCCGCCCCGCCCTCGCCGGTGCGCGAGCTGCGGCGGGCCCGGCGCAGGGTGGGCCGGACACTGGCCGCCGTGGTGCTCGTCCCGCTGGTGACGGCCGTGCTGCTGATCGTGGCGCTGCGAGTATGGACGCTCTACGTGGTCAGCCAGTCGGTGTTGGGCCCGGAGGTCTACGCCTCCCTCCAGGTGGGGCAGGACCAGGCCGCGGTCGAGCGACTGCTGCCCGGCCACCGGCTGCCGTACCTCCCGCCGAGCGTGCCGTCGACGCCCGCGCCGCCGACGGGGGAAGGGGTCTCGTGTGCCTACTACGCCATCACCGCCCAACTGTTCGTGGACCGGGCCGGCGACGCCTACCGACTCTGCTTCCGGGACTCCCGACTGGTCTCGCGCGACGTGCTCGTCTCCTGACCACCCGCCGTACGACCACCCGCCGCAGGACCGCCCGCTGTACCTCCCCACCCGCACCACCTCCGCCCCGAGCGACCGACAGGAGCCGCCGATGACCACCGCACCGATCCGAGTGCTGCTCGCCGACGACGAGCCCATGATCCGTGCCGGACTGCGCGCCGTGCTCTCCACCGACCCGGGCATCGAGATCGTCGCCGAGGCCGGGGACGGCCGGGAGGCCGTCGAACTGGTTCGGCGCCACCGGCCGGACGTCGCCGTGCTGGACATCCGGATGCCCGGGACGGACGGCATCACGGCCGCTGCCGAGATCCGCCGGAACGGCCTGGCGACCGGAGTGCTCATGCTGACCACCTTCGGTGAGGACGACTACATCCTTCGCGCGCTCGGCGGCGGCGCGAACGGCTTCCTGATCAAGTCCGGCGAGCCGGAGGAACTGCTCGCCGGGGTGCGCGCGGTGGCGGGTGGGGCGGCCTACCTCTCACCCAAGGTGGCCGCCCGGGTGGTCGCCCACCTGGCCGCCACCGGCGCCGGCGGCCCCGCCGACCGGCGCGCCGGTGCCCGGGAACGGGTGGCCGCCCTGACCGCCCGGGAACGGGACGTGCTGACGTTGATCGCCGCCGGCCTGTCCAACGGTCAGATCGCCCGTCGGCTCGGGGTGGTGGAAGGCACCGTGAAGGCCCATGTGAGTTCCATCCTGGCCCGCTTGGGCGTGGCCAACCGGGCGGCGGCCGCCGTCCTCGCGCACGAGGCCGGGCTGACCCTCGGCGCGACCTGCGCGGGCGGCCCACGGGACTGAGGCCGCGGTGCCCGTGCCGGTGCCGGTGCCCGTGCCGACGCCCGGGCTCGCGCCCGTGCCGGAGCCGGCGCCCGAGTGCGATGCCGCCGGCGCCGCCGGTGCTGACAGCAGCGGCCCGAGGACGGGCACCCCGGTCAGGGCCGCCACGGCGGTGGCGGCCGCGGGCCGCAGGGCGAGGACGGCCGCCGCCGTGACCGTGCCACCGAGCACGGCACCGGCGAGCACGTCGTGCGGGTAGTGCACCCCGGCCGCCACCCGGAGGGCGGCCGTGGCGCCGCCGACGGGTATGACCAGCGGGGCCCAGCGCGGGCGCAGCAGCACCAGCCCCGTCGCGAGCGCGACGGCCAGGGTGGCGTGGTTGCTGGGGAACGACCAGTCGCCGGGCGGCGGGCACTCGGCGACCGCCCTGCCGGGCAGCCCGGCCAGTGCCCGGCAGGGCCGCTCCTCGTCGAGGACCACCTTCAGCACCTCGCTCGCCCCGTAGGCCAGCACCGTGCCCAGTCCGACCAGCGCCACCCCCGCGACCGCCCCGGCGGCCCGCCGGGTCCGGGCCGTCCACCAGCGGAGCGCCAGCAGGAACCCGAGCACCAGCAGCCCGACCTCGGTGGCCGGCTCCAGCAGCGAGGCCACCGCGGACGGGGCGTCGCCGACGGCCTCCGCCACCCGCCGGTAGCCGCCGGCCGACCACCCGGCCGACAGCCGCACGGGCCCGGCCCCGCCGCCCCGCTCCGGCGCGAGCCACGTCACCACCCCGGCCCCCGCGCAGAGCAGGGCCGCTGCCAGGACCGGCCTGCCCCGGGCGGCCGCCCTGCCCCGCCCGGCCGTACGGCCGGCCCCCGCCATGCCGCGCGGGCCGCCGTGCGTGGAGTTCCCGGTCTTCCCGTCCGTGTACGTCATGACCCGGACGGTAGAAGCCGAAGGGCCTTCTCCACCCGACCCGAAAGTCAGGTCACGACCATGACGATGGTCAGGGTTGACACCACCGAACGAGCCCGCGCGGATACCCTGCGCCCATGTCCGCCCGTGATCGGTCGAGCTTCCCCGCCCGCTTCGACGGCGACCCCGACCGGGTCGCGCTGATCGTCCCCGGAACCGGCTACTCGCCCGCCCGGCCGCTGCTGCACTTCGCCCGGTCCGTCCTCCTCCGACACGGCTGGACCGTCCAGGAGCTGTGGTGGCAACTCCCGGAAGGATTCGCCGAGTTCGCGATGACCGACCGGATCGCCTGGGTCGAGCGGCAGGTCGCCGGAGCCGTCGGGGCCGAGGGCGGCGCCTGCCGCCTGCTGGTCGGGAAGTCCCTCGCCTCCTTCGCCGCCTCCGTAGCCGCCGACCGGAACCTCCCGGCGGCCTGGCTGACCCCCGTCCTGACCGTCGACCACGTGGCCCGGGCCCTTCGCCGCGCCGGGGCGCCGACCCTCCTCGTCGGCGGCGCCGCCGACCGGCTGTGGGACGGCCCCGCCGCCGACGCGACCGGTCACGAGGTCCTCGAACTGCCCGGCGCCGACCACGGCCTCGAACTGCCCGGCGACCCGCTCGGCTCGGTCGACGCCCTGCGCCGGGTCGTCGCCCGACTGGACGGCTTCGCCGCCGCACTGGGCGGAGGGTGACCATCGGTCAGGAGGGTGCCCCGGCCCACGGCATCGGTCGTACCGTCGGGCGTGCCGGGGCCGTCGTGCTGCCTATCGGCCGTCGGCTGTCCGACCGGGCGAGACCACGGGCAGGTCCCGTTCCTCCGCCGCGTCGGCCAGTCTTTTGTCGTACGTGACGAAGGCCGTGAGCGCGTGTTCGAGGTGCTCGGCGCTGGCGAGATGGATCGCGTCGAGTGTACGGAGGTGCCGGGTTGGGAACAGGCACGCGGCCCTGAGGACGGGATCCGAGAGCCGGACGCGGAGCAGCCGATCGAGCAGGCCGGTCGACCTGACCAGCAGTTCGGGTGGCGCGCCAATTCGGATCAATGCGCGTGGCACCTCGACCTGGGCCAGTGCGCTGGTCGCATGCCCCTCGGCGCCGTGCGAGGAGAGAAACGTCCGTAGAGCGGTGGATTCGCTCTCGGGGATCAGGAGCTTGAGGATCGCGCAGGAGTCGAGGTAGATCAACGGTCCTCTTCCTCGCGCATGGCGATCAAGGCCTCGGAGGCTGACCCGAGCTCGACGCCCGCCTCGGGGAGGGGCCAGTCGGCCAGGCCGCGCGCGGTAGCGGCGTTCTCCGGGTCGATGGTGCCGTCGCGAACGAGGTCCTCCAGTACCCGTTGCTCGGGATCGGGCGGAGCGAGGACCGCGATCAGCCGCCCATTGCGGGTGATCTCGACGCGTTCGCCGGCCGCGACCCGGTCGATCAACTCGCTTGCGTGCTGTTGGAGCTGGCGGATGGGGACTCTGGCTGTCATACGACTCACGGTACGGCGGACCGTGCGTCGGCCGCGGGAAACGTGCGTCGATTTCACCCGGACGAGTGCCCGCGCCGCCCCGGAAACCCGTGCTGCCGTCCGCCGAGGGTGGTGGCCAGGGCGGCGGCCAGGAGGGCGAGGGCGGTCCAGGGCAGCGCGGCCGGGCCGGCGTGGTCGAGGAGGAGTCCGCCGGCCAGGCCGCCGACGGCGATGCCGAGGTTCCAGCAGGTGACGAGCAGCGACTGGGCGAGGTCCCCGGCAGGCCCGGCCGCGTCGGCGATCGCGGTCTGGAGGAGGGTGGCGGCGCCGCCGAAGCCCAGGCCCCAGAGCGCGGCGGCGGCGTAGGCGGGCCATCCGGTCGGGCCGAGCAGGGCGGCGGCGAGGAGCAGTGCCGCGGCGGCGAGCAGGACGGAGGCGGCGACGGTCAACGGGCGCAGGTGCCGGTCGATCAGGACGCCGGTGCCGAGGATGCTCACCAGCGCGGACAGCCCGATGACGAGCAGCACGGTGTCCGTCCGGCCGTCGAGCCCCAGCGGCGCGAGCAGCGCGGCGACGTAGGTGTAGAGGACGTTGTGGGCGAGCACGAAGGTCGCCGTGACGGCCAGGACGACGGCCACGCCCGGCGTCCGCAGCACCTGTCGGACGGGTGTGCGGGCCCGGTCGGCCCGCCCGGGCAGGTCAGGGAGGACGAGCAGCATCCAGCCGGTCAGTGCCACGGCGATCGCGCTCATCAGCCCGAAGGTGACCCGCCAGCCCACCAGGTCGGCCAGCAGGGTGCCGGCGGGGACGCCCACCGACAGGGCGACCGTCGAGCCGGCCATGGCGACGGCCATCGCGCGTCCGCGCTGCTCCGGCCCGACGACGGCCCGGGCGTACCCGGCCAGCAGCGCCCAGAGCAGCCCGGCGACCAGGCCGGCCGCGAACCGGGCGGCCATGGTGAGCGGGTAGCTCGGTGAGACGGCGGTGACGGCGTTGGCCGCGGCGAAGCCGCCGACGGCGACCAGCAGCAGCGGTTTGCGCGGCAGGCGCCCGGCGGCGGCGGTCAGCGGGACGGCGGCGGCGATGGAGCCGACCGCGTAGAGCGTGACGGACTGCCCGGCGGCGGACTGGCCGACGCCGAGGTCGGCGCTCATCGCGGGCAGGACCCCGGCGGGCAGGGCCTCGGTCATGATCGTGACGAATCCGCCGGTGCTCATGGCGAGCAGCGCGGGCCAGGGCAGTCCCGGCGCGGGGGCCACCGGCCGTCCGGGGGCGCGGAGTTCAGGAGTGGGCATGGGGCCGATGGTCTATCGTTGACATCCGTGTCAAGGTCCAGCCGGGGTGGCGCCGGCCCGGGGTGAGGGTGGTCACACATGCGCATCGGCGAACTCGCCCGGCGGACGGAGACCACGCCGCGGCTGCTGCGCTACTACGAGCAGCAGGGGCTGCTCACTCCCCGCCGCGAGGCGAACGGCTACCGGGCGTACGACGAGTACCTCGTGGACCGGGTGCTGCAGATCCGCGGGCTGCTGGACGCGGGCCTGCCGACCCGGATCATCAAGCAGGTCCTGCCCTGCCTGGACACCCCGCGGACGATCCACTTCGCCGACGCCACACCGGAGATGCTCGCCACCCTGGAGTCCGAGACGGACCGGATGACCCGCCGGATCCTGTGCCTGACGCGCAACCGGGACGCCATCCGGGAGTACCTGGACGTGGTCAAGAGCCTCTCCTGACCCGGCTCCCGGTTCGGGTGCGTCCGGTTCTCGTGCCCGCGGGGCTTGACCCTGCCACGGGTGTCAGGGTCGGAGGCTGCCGTCATGACCCACACGACCGGCTCCGCGATCCACCGCACCGCCTTCGGCGACGGCACCCCGATCCGCCACACCGCCTTCGGCGACGGCACCCCGATCGTCCTGATCCACGGCTACACCGTCGACCACCGCGTCCTGCTCCCGCTCGAACCCGCCTTCGCCGACCGCCCCGGCTGGCGGCGCCTCTACCTCGACCTCCCCGGCCACGGCGCCAGCCCCCGGCTGCCGGGCCCGACCTCGGCGGGCGCCCTGGCCGAGGCCGTCCACGGGTGGATCGAGGAGCGGGTCGGCCGACGGCCCTTCGCCGTGGTCGGGCAGTCCTTCGGCGGGCAACTGGCCCGGGCGGTGACCGCGCGGTTCGGCGAGCAGGTGCTGGGCTCGGCCCTGCTGGTGCCGGTGGTGCGCTGGGGCGCCGACCGGGCGCTGCCGCAGGAGACCGTGGTCGAGCGCGACGACGACCTCCTCGCCCGTCTCCCGGCCGCCGACCGCGAGCTGTTCCGGTACGTCATGGCGCGTCAGACCGTCGTGGGGTGGGGGCTCTTCGAGCGCTACGTCCGGCCCGGGTGGGAGGCGCACGACCGGGCGGCGGCCGCCGAGCTCGAAGCCGACTTCCTGCTGCCGCACTGGCCGGAGCACGGGGCCGCACCACACGTCGGCCACCACCTGCTGGTCACCACCCGCCAGGACGCCCTGGTCGGCTGGCGCGACCAGCTCGCCCTGCTCGACCACTACCCCCGGATGGCCGCCGCCGTCCTCGACGGCGTCGGCCACAACCCCCAGGTCGAGGCCGCCGGATCCGTCCGCACCCTGTTCGGCGACTGGCTCGACCGGCTCGAGCGCCCTTCGGCGTAGCCCTGCGACCCCCGCCCCCGGAGGCGCCGACAACGCCGACAACGCCTACAACGCCGACAACGCCGACGGCCCCGGAAGCCCCGACAACGCCGACGGCCCCGCGACCGGTCGTACCGGTCGCGGGGCCGCCGTTCACCGCTGCCGCCGTCGCCGGGGCGGGGCCGCGGAGCCCGGGCTCAGCCGATGGAGCGGGGGAGACGGGTGGTCAGGTAGAGGATGGTGAAGGAGCCGAGGAGCTGGATGCCCAGGCAGAGCGCGAGGGCGCGGTCCATGCCGAGGGCGGGGGAGAGGGAGAGGTAGAGGGTGCCGAGGGTGGCGACGCCGAGGGCGAGGCTGGACTGCTGGCCGGTGGCGAGGACGCCGCTGCCGACGCCGGCCCGGGCGGCGGGCACCTTGGCGAGGACGACCCGGAACAGCGGGGTGCCGATCAGGCCCTGCCCGATGCCGGCGAGGGCGACGCCCGGGGCCATCCGCAGCGGGGAGAAATGCGCCCCGTCGGCCAGCACGGTCAGGGCGAGGGTGGTGAGGCCGGCGGCCTGGACGACGGCGCCGGCGCTGAGCACCCGGCTGCCCCAGCGGCCGATCAGCCGCGGTCCGGCGAGCGAGGCGCCGAAGTAGCCGACCGCCATCGGGACGAGCGCCCAGCCGGCCGCGACCGGGCCGAGCCGCAGGCCCTGCTGGAGGGCGACCGCGATGACGAACATGAAGCCGCCGAAGCCCGCGAAGTAGGGGAGCGCGATGCCGAGGCCGCGCCGCATCTCCGGGATGCGCAGCAGGGACGGCGGCACCAGCGGGGTGTCGCCGCGCCGTTCGGCGCGGCGCTCGACGGTGGCGAAGGCGGCGGCGAGGAAGGGGAAGAGCGCCAGCAGCACCCAGGACCAGAGCGGCCAGCCGGCGGCGCGGCCCTCCATCAGCGGGATGAGCAGGGAGAGCAGGGCGGCGGTGAGCAGGGCGGTGCCGGGGACGTCGACCCGGGCGGCCGTGGTGGCCCGGCTCTCCGGGACGTAGCGGACCGCGAGCACCACGGCGAGCAGCGCGAACGGCACGTTCAGCAGGAACACCGAGCGCCAGCCGGTGCCGAACAGGTCGGCGGCGACGAGCATCCCGCCGAGCACCTGGCCGATCACCACCGAGATCCCGCCGACCGCGCCGTAGACGCTGAGCGCGCGTCCGCGCCGGGCGCCCTCGGTGGCGGCGGTGATGGTGCCGAGCACCTGGGGGATCAGCAGCGCGGCCGAGGCGCCCTGGGCGGCCCGGGCGGCGACCAGGGACCACGCGCCGGGGGCGAGGCCGCAGGCCAGCGAGGTGACGGCGAAGGCGAGGGCACCGACGACGAAGAGCCGGCGGCGGCCGTAGCTGTCGCCGAGGCGTCCGCCGAGGACGAGCAGGACGGCGAAGGCGATGCCGTAGCCGGCGGCGACGAGTTCCAGGACGGCGGGTCCGGCGGCCAGGTCGTGGTCGATGGTGGGCAGGGCGACGTTGACGATGAAGAAGTCGAGCATCGGCAGGAAGGCGCCGAGCAGGACGGTGACCAGCCCGGCGGTGCCGAGTGCGGCAGCGGGACCGGTGGGTCCCGTGGGTCCGGGAGCGGCGGTACGGGCGGCCGCGGTGCCCGGGGTGGTGGCGGTGCGGCTCGATGCGGGGGCGACGGCGAGTTGTTGGGTCACGGGTCCTACGATCCGCCGCGCCCTACCCTGGTACCAGAGTGTGGTTATCCAGGTATAAGAAGTACCTGGCAACAGGCTGGAGGCTGTCGCATGCTGGGGAGCATGAGCCTCGCCACGCCTCCCGCGCAAGCCCGCACCGGTTCGGCCGGCCCGTTTGGTTCGGCCCGCCCGCCTGGTTCCGCCGGTCCGGCCGCCGGCGGCAACGTCCGGCCGGCCGCCGGAACGCGCCCGGCCACCCCCGGCGAAGCCCGCCGGCACGAGCTGGCCGCGTTCCTGCGCAGCCGCCGCGAACGCCTGTCGCCCGAGCAGATGGGCCTGCCGATGACCGGCCGCCGCCGCACGCCGGGGCTGCGCCGGGAGGAGGTCGCGCAGCTCGCCGCGGTCGGGGTGACCTGGTACACGTGGCTGGAGCAGGGGCGGGACATCCAGGTGTCCACCCAGGTGCTGGACGCGGTGGCCCGGGCGCTGCTGCTGGACCCGAGCGAGCGCGCCCACCTGTTCACCCTGGCGGGCGCGGACGATCCGGCGCCGGTGAAGGAGTGCCCCTCGGTCACCCCGAGCGTGCGGCTGCTGCTGGAGCAGCTGGCGCCGTACCCGGCCGTGGTGCTCAACTCCCGCTACGACGTGCTGGCGTACAACGCCCAGTACACCGCGTTCGTCGGCGACCTCGACGAGCTGGCTCCCGAGGACCGCAACCTGATGTGGATGGCGTTCACGCCCTCGCGCTTCCGGGAGGTGCTGGTCGACTACCGCACCGAGCGCCTCGGCATGGTGGCCCGGTTCCGCTCGGCGATGGCCGACCACAGCGCGGATCCGGCCCGGAAGGCGCTGCTGGCCCGGGTGCTCAAGGCCTCGCCGGACTTCGCGGAGCTCTGGCAGCGGCACGACGTGATGCGTCCGGGCAATGGCGTCAAGCGCTTCCAGGTGCCCGGCGTCGGGCTGCTGAGCTGCGAGTACACCAACTTCTGGCTGAGTCCGCAGCTGGGCACCCGGATGATCACGTACACCCCGCTGGACGACGGGACCCGCGCCCTGATGGACCGGCTGCCCACCCGGTAGGAGACGGCCCGGGGCGGGGAACGGACGGGAACCGACCGGGCTCAGGCGACCCGCACCGCCGCGTCGCGCCCGAGCCGCAGGCACACCGCGGCGAGCGGCAGCTCGATGCAGAGGGCCATGACCAGCGCGGCGAGCACCGCGCGGCCCGGCCCGGCGCAGGCGATGTCGGCCAGCGCGTCGCCGGTGAGCAGCAGGGCCACCGCAGCACCCGCCCACAGCGCGGCGGGGCTGCGCCGGCGCAGCAGCGCGTCCAGCGAGAGCAGGGCGGCGAACTCGGTGAGGTCGAGCACGACCCACGGGGTCTCGTGGCAGGCGGCGAGGACCGCCAGCCAGGGCAGCAGCGCGACCGCGGCCAGGACGGGGAGCCGGGCGAAGCGCGCGGGCAGGGCGTTCGGAGGGACGGGGCGGGCGGTGAGGACGGCGGTGGTCATGCCGCACCCCGGCTCCGGTCGCGGTCCCGCACCCGCTCGAGCGGCAGCCGCTCGGCCACCCCGCCCGCCGGGTGTTCGACCCGCACCGCGTCGAACGGCCCCTCGGCCCAGGCCACCCAGAACCGCCCGGCCACGGTGACCGTCTCGGCCGCCGAACGGGCGCGGCGGAAGCGCCGCCGCCCGGTGAACACCACCGAGGGCACCGTGCCGTCGGCCGCCAGCCGGCCCCAGGCCAGCACGTGCCGGCTCCGCCCGGCGGTCGGGCAGTGCCGGGCCCCGCGCAGCAGGTGGGGGGTGAGCCGGGCGGCGACCAGGACGTCGGTCAACTCCCCGTACTGGTAGAGCTCCAGCGCGGCCCGGCCGCGGCCGGACACGACGCTGCGCAGCGACCAGGGCCCGGCCCCGGCCGGCAGCGCGCCCTCCGGCCGCACACCCTCAGACAGCGCGTCCTCCGGCAGCGCGTCCTCCGGCAGCGCGTCCTCCGGCAGCGCGTCCTCCGACAGAGCGTCCTCCGTCGGCTCCTGCCGCGGCGCCGGCGTTCCGGAGGCGGTCCCGGGGCCGGGCCGCCCGTGCGGCGGAGTGGCGGAGTGCGGTGCGGTGCTCGTCATGCCCTCAAGCCTCCTGCCGGGGCCCCCGTCCTGTCGGTGGTGCCGCGCACCGAATCGGGGGTGTAGCTAGATACACCCCCTTTGGGAACCCCCCTTCATGGTGGTGCGTGATCACGGGGCCCTACGCTGTCCGCCATGCCCTCCACCACGCTGCGCCGAGCGCTCGTCAGGAGCCTCCGGCGCCCACCGTGGTCGCCCGAGGCCTGGCGGGACGTCCGCTTCATAGCCGCCGGCGCGCCCATGGCGCTGCCGGTCTGGCTGGCCGTCACCGAGTCGCGGCTGCTCTTCCCTGTGCTCGCCGCCGTGCTGGCCGGCGCTCGCCCGCTCACCGCCGTGCAGCGCGGCCGGCTGCGCGCCCTGCGCGGGGTCGAGGTGCCGCCGCTGCGCCCGCCGACGGGCCGTCAGCGCTGGCTGCTGGGGGCGACCTGGCGGCAGGTCCTCCACCACCTGGTGGCCGGCCCGCTGCTGGCGGCGGCCGCGCTGGTGGTGGTGTACGCCTGGGCGGCCGGCGTGGTGCTGGCCACCGTGTACGGCTGGATCTGGCTGCTGCCCGCCGGCACCGCGCTGCGCTCGGGCCTGGCCGGGGAGGACGTCCTGCTCACCCTCGGCGGGGTGCTGCTGCTGGCGGTGCTCCCGACGGCGGGCACCCAGCTGGCCCGGCTGGACGTCTGGGTGGCCCGGCGGCTGCTCGGCCCGGACCGGGCGGAGGCGCTGGAGCGGCGGGTCGAGGAGATCGCCGAGAGCCGGGCCGGGCTGGTCGACGCGGTGGACGCCGAGCGCCGCCGGATCGAGCGCGACCTGCACGACGGCGCCCAGCAGCGGCTCACCTCCCTCGCGATGAACCTGGGACTGGCCCGGCGCACCCTCAAGGAGGTGCCGCCGGAGGTGATGCAGGTGATCGTCGACGCGCACGAGGAGGCCCAGGCGGCCATCGACGAGCTGCGCGACCTGGTCCGCGGCCTGCATCCCGCCGTCCTGGAGGACCGCGGTCTGGACGCGGCGCTGTCCGGCGTCGCCGCCCGCGCCCCGCTGCCGGTGCGCCTGGACGTCGACCTCTCCGAGCAGGTCGCCCCGACCGTCGAGGCGGTCGCCTACTTCACCGTCTCCGAGGCGCTCACCAACGTGGCCAAGCACGCCAGGGCCCGCCGCGTCGACCTCTCGGTGCGGACGACCGGCGGCCGGCTGCGCCTGGTCATCAGCGACGACGGTGTGGGCGGCGCGGACCCCTCGCGCGGCACCGGGCTCACCGGTCTGCGCAAGCGCGCCGCCTCCGTCGACGGCACGCTGTCCGTTCTCAGCCCCCTCGGGGGGCCCACCACCATCACCGTGGAGTTGCCGTGCGTGCTGTGATCGCCGAGGACTCGGTCCTGTTGAGGGTCGGCCTGGTCAAGGTCCTGGAGGCGGTGGGCTTCGAGGTGGTGGCCGCCGTCGGGGACGCCACCGAACTGCTGGCCGCCGTGGAGCGGCACCTCCCGGACGTGGTGGTGGCCGACGTCCGGATGCCCCCGGGCTTCAGCGACGAGGGGGTGAAGGCGGCGATGGTGATCCGCCGGCAGTGGCCGGACACCGCCGTCCTGCTGCTCTCCCAGTTCGTGGAGGAGCGCTACGCCGCGGACCTGCTGGCGACCAACACCAGCGGTGTGGGCTACCTGCTCAAGCAGCGGGTGGCCAACGTCGACGACTTCGTGGACGCGCTCCAGCGGGTCGCCGAGGGAGGCACCGCGCTGGACCCGGAGGTGGTCGCCCAGCTGCTGGTGCGCCGCCACCGGGACCCGCTGGAGAAGCTGACCCCGCGCGAGCGCGACGTGCTCTCCCTGATGGCGGAGGGCCGGTCCAACGCGGCGATCGCCGGCTCGCTGGTGGTGAGCGACAGCGCGGTGGCCAAGCACATCAACTCCATCTTCACCAAGCTGGACCTGCCGCCGGCCGAGGACAGCCACCGCCGGGTGATGGCGGTGCTGCGCTTCCTGGAGGTCGGGTAGCGGTGAAGGGGGCGAAGGCCTGGAGGGTCACCGGGACGGTCGTGATCGTCCTGGTCATGATCGGCGCCGGACTGCAGACCTGGTCGATGGCGGTGCAGCAGCGCACCAGCACCAGCCGGCCGTACGACCGGGCGATCCACCGGCTCCAGTTGGAGACCGGAAACGCCTCGGTCCGGGTGCGGGCGGGGCGGGAGGGCCATGTGGTGGTCCGGCAGAGCCTGGACTGGCTGGTGCGCAAGCCGGTGGTGTCCACCGTCTTCGACGGCGACGTGCTCACGGTCGGGCTGCAATGCCGGCTGGTGCTGCCGCTCGTGGACCTCGGCTGCGGCGCCGAGATCGAGCTGGAGGTGCCGGCCGCGACGGAGGTGTCCGGCTCGGTGGGCTCCGGTTCGGTCCAGGTGGAGGGGCTGAGCGGGGACGTGCGGGTGGAGCTCACCTCCGGCCAGCTGCTGCTGTCCGACACCTCCGGGAACGTGACCGTGCACGGCACCTCCGGGTTGGTGCTGGGCACCAACCTGAGCATGGGGCGGGTGGCGGCGCGGTTCACCTCGGGCTCGGTGCAGCTGGGCTTCGCGAGGATCCCGCGCGAGGTGGACGCCACGGCCACCTCCGGCTCGGTGGAGCTGACCCTGCCGAAGGACAGCCGGTACGCCGTCTCCAGCGAGATCGGCAGCGGCAGCGGCCGGATCGACACGGAGCTGGTGGACTCCGCCAGCCCGAACCGGCTTCACGCCGCGGTCACCTCGGGGGTGATCACCGTCGTCCCGTCGGCGTCCCCGCAGCCGGAGCTCCCGGAGCCGCCGGAGCCGTCGGAGCACCCGGAGCCGTCGTTCTCGCCGAGGCGGTCGGAGCACCCGGAACCCTCGTTCGCGCCGGAGTCCGCGCCACCGCCGTCGGCCCCGTAGCGGGGCGGCGTCCGGCGCGGGCGGAGGCCGCTCACCCGGGTGGGGGACAATGGAGAGTCCCGTCCCTTTCACCCGAGGTCAGCCGCGCATGACAGCCACGCCCGCACCCACCGCGTCCGACACCGAGTTCGCGCCGCTGGACATCGGCCCGATCCGGGTGTGGCCGCCCGTCGTGCTGGCGCCGATGGCCGGCATCACCAACGCGCCGTTCCGCACCCTGTGCCGCGAGCAGAGCGGCGGCAAGGGGCTGTACGTCTCGGAGATGATCACCACCCGGGCGCTGGTCGAGCGCAACGCCAAGACCATGCAGCTGATCAAGTTCGACCCGAGCGAGAAGCCGCGCTCGATCCAGCTGTACGGGGTGGACCCGTCGACCGTCGGCAAGGCCGCCCGGATGATCTCGGACGAGGGCCTGGCCGACCACATCGACCTCAACTTCGGCTGTCCCGTCCCGAAGGTGACCCGCAAGGGCGGCGGCTCGGCCCTGCCGTACAAGCGCAACCTGCTGCGCGAGATCCTGCGCGAGGCCGTCGCCAACGCGGGCGACCTGCCGGTGACCATGAAGATGCGCAAGGGCATCGACGACGACCACCTCACCTACCTGGACGCCGGCCGGATCGGCGCCGAGGAGGGCGTGGCCGCGATCGCCCTGCACGGGCGCACCGCCGCCCAGCACTACGGCGGGACGGCCGACTGGTCGGCGATCGCCCGGCTGCGCGAGTCCGTCCCGGCGCACATCCCGGTGCTGGGCAACGGGGACATCTGGTCGGCGGACGACGCGCTGCGGATGATGCGCGAGACCGGTTGCGACGGCGTGGTGGTGGGCCGCGGCTGCCTGGGCCGGCCGTGGCTGTTCAAGGACCTGGTCTCGATCTTCGAGGGCGACGTGGACTACGCCCGCCCCGACTTCGGCTACGTGGCCGCGGCGATGGTGCGGCACGCGCAGCTGCTCGGCGAGTGGCTGGGCGACGAGGCGCGCGGCGTGGTCGACTTCCGCAAGCACGTCGCCTGGTACACCAAGGGCTTCTCGGTCGGTTCCGAGCTGCGGGTGCGGCTCGCCGGCTCCTCCTCCTTGGCCGAACTGGCCGAAACCCTCTCCCAGGTGGAGCAGTCCCAGGGCTGGCCGGACGGTGCGGACGGCCCGCGCGGGCGGACCAGCGGCAACAACCGGGTGGTCCTGCCGGAGGGCTGGTTGGACGATCCGTATGACTGCGCCCGGCCGGGCGTTGACGCCGAATCGGACACCTCTGGCGGATGATCTATACGGTCTGGCGAAAACGGCCCTCCGGGGCCCCTGGCCACTAGGTCCCAGCCCTCTTGTCCATCCTGGACAAGAGGGCTCCTTTTCGGCACTCGACCGTCACGCAGCGGGCGCGTCCCGGAACGCAGTGCGACGATTGGCGGAGGCGGTCTACGCCCGACCCGTGAGATGCGCTGGTGACGCTTGCCACATACGGTGGGGACTGACGGCCGGTCAGTGGACGAAATGGACAGGTCGACTGTGAATCGCTTCCCGAAGCCGGTCGGCCGGTGATCGGCCGATCCGGGTGCAGGAAATCAAGCCGGGGCAACGCCATGGACCCGCGGTCGCTACGGTGCGTCCGGATCGTGCGATCTTCGGGCGTGCTTGTCTTCAAGAATTGAATGCGGGCTAGCGTCAGGCGGACGATTTCACCAACAGAGGTGAACGCCTTTATGTGCATTCGATCTAGCGGGTTACCGCTTGGTACCAGCCACGGGTGGCCCATTCAGGGCAGAGAAGTGCCTTCGAAATGGGTATGTTCTCCGGCGTCAGGGCAACCGTGTGAGGAGACCGAACCGTGCCGTCCCAGCAGAAGTTTGTTTACTCCTTCACCGAAGGAAACAAGGAGCTCAAGGACCTTCTCGGCGGCAAGGGTGCGAACCTGGCCGAGATGACCAACCTGGGCCTCCCCGTCCCGCCGGGGTTCACCATCACCACCGAGGCCTGCAAGGTCTTCCTGGAGACCGGCAGCGAGCCGTCCTCCCTGCACGAGGAGATCAGCGCCCACCTGGACGCCCTCGAGCAGGAGATGGGCAAGAAGCTCGGGCAGGCCGACAACCCCCTCCTGGTGTCGGTGCGCTCCGGCGCGAAGTTCTCCATGCCCGGCATGATGGACACCGTCCTCAACATCGGCCTCTCCGACGACTCGGTGGCCGGCCTCGTCGCCCAGTCCGGCAACGAGCGTTTCGCCTGGGACTCCTACCGCCGCCTGGTCCAGATGTTCGGCAAGACCGTGCTGGGCGTCGACGGAGAGCTCTTCGAGGAGGCCCTGGACGAGGCCAAGCACGCCAAGGGCACCGTCAACGACCTGGACCTGGACGCGGCCGACCTCCGGGCGCTGGTCGAGGTGTTCAAGGGCATCGTCGAGCGCGAGACCGGCCGGGCCTTCCCGCAGGACCCGCGCGAGCAGATGGACCTCGCGATCCACGCCGTCTTCCACTCCTGGAACGGCGACCGCGCCCGGCTGTACCGCCGCCAGGAGCGCATCCCGAACGACCTGGGCACCGCGGTCAACGTCTGCACCATGGTCTTCGGCAACCTCGGCGAGGACTCCGGCACCGGCGTCGCCTTCACCCGTGACCCCTCCACCGGCACCCAGGGCGTCTACGGCGACTACCTGTCCAACGCCCAGGGCGAGGACGTCGTCGCCGGCATCCGCAACACCCTGCCGCTGGCCGAGCTGGAGAAGCTCGACAAGAAGTCGTACGACGAGCTGATGGCGATCATGCAGAAGCTCGAGAACCACTACCGCGACCTCTGCGACATCGAGTTCACCATCGAGCGCGGCAAGCTCTGGATGCTCCAGACCCGCGTGGGCAAGCGCACCGCCGCGGCCGCCTTCCGGATCGCCGTCCAGCTCGTCGACCAGGGCCTGATCGACCTGGACGAGGCCCTGATGCGGGTCACCGGCGGTCAGCTCTCCCAGCTGATGTTCCCCCGCTTCGCCCCCAACGCCGAGTCGCAGCAGATCGCCTGGGGCCTGGCCGCCTCGCCGGGTGCCGCGATCGGCAAGGTCGTCTTCGACTCGTACACCGCGGTCAAGTGGTCCCGCTCCGGCGAGAAGGTCATCCTGGTCCGCCGCGAGACCAACCCGGACGACCTGGACGGCATGATCGCCGCCGAGGGCATCCTGACCTCGCGCGGCGGCAAGACCTCGCACGCGGCCGTGGTCGCCCGCGGCATGGGCAAGACCTGTGTCTGCGGCGCCGAGGAGCTGGAGGTCGACACCAAGGCCCGGCGCTTCACCACCGCCGACGGCCAGGTGATCCACGAGGGCGACGTCGTCTCGATCGACGGCGCCACCGGCAAGGTCTACCTCGGCGAGGTCCCCGTCCTGCCGTCCCCCGTGGTCGAGTACTTCGAGGGCACCCTGCACGCGGGCGCCGACGTCCAGGGCGGCCTGGTCCAGGCCGTCCACCGGTTGATGTCGCACGCCGACGGCCGCCGCCGGCTGGCCGTGCGCGCCAACGCCGACAACGCCGAGGACGGCTCGCGCGCCCGCCGCTACGGCGCCCAGGGCATCGGCCTGTGCCGCACCGAGCACATGTTCCTCGGCGAGGAGCGCCGCAAGGAGGTCGAGCACCTGATCCTGGCGGACAACGACAAGGACCGCGAGCTCGCACTCTCCACCCTGCTGCCGCTCCAGAAGGGCGACTTCCTGGAGCTCTTCCAGGCGATGGACGGCCTGCCGGTCACCGTCCGCCTGCTCGACCCGCCGCTGCACGAGTTCCTGCCGGACATCACCGAGCTGTCGGTGCGCGTCGCCCTCGCCGAGGCCCGCAAGGACCCGAACGAGAACGACCTGCGCCTGCTCCAGGCGGTGCACAAGCTGCACGAGCAGAACCCGATGCTCGGCCTGCGCGGCGTCCGCCTCGGACTGGTCATCCCCGGCCTGTTCGGCATGCAGGTCCGGGCCATCGCCGAGGCCGCCGCCGAGCGCAAGCTGGCCGGCGGGGACCCGCGCCCCGAGGTGATGATCCCGCTCGTCGGCACCGTCCAGGAGCTGGAGCTGGTCCGCGACGAGTGCGAGCGGGTGCTCGCCGAGGTCGCCCAGTCCACCGGCGTCCGGCTGGACATCAAGCTCGGCACCATGATCGAGCTGCCGCGCGCCGCGGTGACCGCCGGGCAGATCGCCGAGGCCGCCGAGTTCTTCTCCTTCGGCACCAACGACCTGACCCAGACGGTCTGGGGCTTCTCCCGGGACGACGTGGAGGCCTCCTTCTTCACCGCCTACCTGGAGAAGGGCATCTTCGGGGTCTCCCCGTTCGAGACCATCGACCGGGACGGCGTCGGCTCGCTGGTCAAGCACGCCGTCGAGGCCGGCCGGGCCACCCGCCCCGACCTCAAGCTCGGCGTCTGCGGCGAGCACGGCGGCGACCCGGACTCGGTCCACTTCTTCCACGAGGTGGGGCTGGACTACGTCTCCTGCTCCCCCTTCCGGATCCCGGTGGCGCGCCTGGAGGCCGGCCGCGCCGCCATCGAGTCGGCGGGCAGCGACTCGCGCTGAGGGAGGGAAGGCATCCCCTCCCTCACGCGCGGGTACGACTGACCGCTCCCCCTCCCTTCGGGAGGGCGTACACCGGAGCTCGGCG
This sequence comes from Kitasatospora sp. NPDC036755, assembly GCF_040636595.1. Classification (NCBI taxonomy): domain Bacteria; kingdom Bacillati; phylum Actinomycetota; class Actinomycetes; order Kitasatosporales; family Streptomycetaceae; genus Kitasatospora; species Kitasatospora sp. NPDC036755. The sequence goes on along the minus strand of NZ_JBEZUT010000113.1, from coordinate 2,286 downwards.
CAGGAGAACCGGCGTACGTGAAACGGCCGGGCGGGAACGGACAACGGCGTCCGTTCCACCCGGCCGTACGTCCGTGTCCGGCCGCCCCTCCGGGCCCGGAGCCGGGCGCCGGGCGCGCCGGGGACCGGCGGTGTGGCGGCGGCCACACGCGTAGCTCGCCCGGCGGGGCCCGGCCGCCTGCCAAGCTGGATCGCATGACCAACCGCAAGAACCCGCTCGTCGTCGTGGCCGTGCTGATCCTGGCGCTCGTCGCCGGGGTCGGGTACCTCCTCACCGACAAGGGGAGCAGCCACCCCAAGGCCGCCGCGAGCGCGACCGCCACCGCGGCTGCCCAGGCGTCCGGGTCCGCGGCCCCCAAGCCCTCGGCCCCCAAGCCGACCCCGCCCGCCGGCGGCGCCGGCACCACCCCGGCCCCGGCCGGCACCTGGGTGCCGACCGACCCGGCCATGGCCGACGTCTGCCGCACCAAGCTCCCCAGCCAGGCCGTGGACACCCTCACCCTGATCGCCAAGGGCGGGCCCTACCCGTACAGCCGCGACGGCATCGTGTTCGAGAACCGGGAGAGCCGCCTCCCCAAGAAGAGCGGCGGCTACTACCACGAGTTCACCGTGGTCACCCCGGGCTCCAACGACCGCGGCACCCGCCGGGTGGTGACCGGTGAAGCCGGTGAGCAGTACTGGTCCGCCGACCACTACGCCACCTTCCAGGAGATCGACTCCCGCTGCTGAGCGGGGCCGAACCCGGGGGCCGAACGCGGGGGCCGAACGCGGGGGCCGAACGCGGGGCCGTACGGCCCCGGAGGGGCCGCGGCGGCCGGGCGCCGCTCACCGTGCCCGCCGCCAGGTGATCCGGGGGTGCGGCGGGTGCGGGCCGGTGGTGACCATGGCGGTCAGCTCGTGGAGCACCGGGGCCGGGTCGCGGCGGAGCTGGGCCGGGGTGGTGCGCACCACCGGGAGCCCGGCGGCGGTGAGCCGGTTGGCGCGGGCGAGGCCCCGCTCGTGGTCGGCCGGGCGCAGGTGCCAGGCGCGGGAGTCGATCTCCAGGGCCACGCAGGCGTGCGGCCAGTAGGCGTCCGGGACGGCGAGGAAGCGGCCGTCCAGGAAGAGCACCGGGTTCCACAGCGGCTCCGGCAGCCCCGCGTGCGCCAGGACGTCGCGGGCCTCGCCCTCCACCACCGACCGCACCCCGGCCGTCAGGTCCTCCACCACCTCGGCCACCTGGGGCAGCCCGAGCGCGCCCGGCCGGGACAGCAACTGGTCGAGCAGCTCGCCGAGTTCGCAGTGCCGCCGCTGGACGGCCTCCGCGCACAGCGCCCGGAACCGGCGGCGCCCCGTCTCCCCCGGCGCGAGGTCCGCCAGCGCCCGGGCGACCGTGGTGCTCCACAGCCCGTCGTCCCGTTCGAAGCCGCCCGGCATCGCCCCCGAGGCCCGGTGGATCCGGACGAACTCCCTGTCCCCGACGCGTCGTTGACCAGGAATCAGGATGTCGACCGAGTGGAGGTCGGACGGGTGTCCGGCGCTCGGCAGCCCGGCCTCGGCGAGCACTGTCAAGCCGGTCAGCAGCACCTCCCCGGTCCGTGGCTCGCGGCCCTTCGGCGTCGCGTACGCCAGTGCGGCCCGCAGTTTCTGATGGAACGTCAGCCGACCGCTCTGGAGGCAGATCACCCGGGGCAGGACCTGTTGCCAGGGCCCGCCCGGCCGCAGCCGGTGGGCGATGGTGCCGGAGGGCACCCCGAGCCGGCGCAGCTGTGCCCGGGTGGCGATGTGCTGCTGGTCGGCGCCGAGCAGGGCGACCGGATCGAGGGGGTTTGCGCGGGTCATGCACCGGTGCCTGCCCGGCGGGATCGGGGGTATGCGAAACATCCCCCGTCGGTGGGGCGCGCGGTCACAGGTGTTGACGGAACGGCGGCCGAGCCGCTGAGCTGGAGCCATATGACCATTCCATCCACGCACGTCGGCCCCGCGTCGGACGCGCTCCTCGGCCTCTGCGTCGGCGACGCCCTCGGTGCCCAGTTCTTCGTCCCGGAGACCGCCCGGGCCCACCTCGCCGCCCGCACCGAACCCCCCGGCCCCTGGCCGTGGACCGACGACACCGAGATGGCCTGCTCGGTCCACGCCGCCCGCACCGAGCGCGGCGCGATCGACACCTTCGACCTCACCCACGCCTTCGCCCTGCGGCACGACTTCGACCGCGGCTAGAAGTCTGATGAAGATGTTGGGTTCTGGCCCCACTGCGTGAGCGGTGGGGCCAGACTCGTTTCGTGGCGATGGGGGAATGGGCCGGGGA
>NZ_JBEZUT010000112.1:0-24724 GCF_040636595.1 Kitasatospora sp. NPDC036755 | reverse complement strand
GCCGTCGCTGCCCGCCCTCGGCCGGGTGCAGCCCCGGACCGCGGCCGCGCCCGAGCCGCGGACCGGCGGCGACGAGCGGGAGCTGGACGCGGCCCTGGCCGAACTCTCGCTGATGGTCGGGCTGGAGCCGGTCAAGCGCCAGGTGCGGGCGCTGTCCGCCCAGTTGAGGATGTCCCGGCTGCGGGCCGAGGAGGGCCTGCCCGTCCAGCCGCCGAAGCGCCACTTCGTCTTCTCCGGCCCCTCGGGCACCGGCAAGACCACCGTGGCCCGCATCCTCGGCCGGGTCTTCCACGCCCTCGGCCTGCTCTCCGGCGACCACCTGGTGGAGGCCCAACGCGCCGACCTGGTCGGCGAGTTCCTCGGCCAGACCGCCGTGAAGGCGAACGAGCTGATCGACTCCGCGCTGGACGGCGTGCTGTTCATCGACGAGGCGTACAGCCTCTCCAACTCCGGCTACACCAAGGGCGACGCGTACGGCGACGAGGCGCTCCAGGTGCTGCTCAAGCGCGCCGAGGACAACCGGGACCGGCTGGTGGTGATCCTGGCCGGCTACCCCGAGGGCATGAACCGGCTGCTCGCCACCAACCCGGGCCTCAACTCCCGCTTCACCACCCGGGTCGACTTCCCCAGCTACCGCCCCGGCGAGCTGACCGCCATCGGCGCCGCGCTGGCCGGCCGGGACGGCGACGGCTGGGACGAGGACGCCGCCGAGGAACTGGCCAGCATCTGCGTCCACGTGGTCCGCGAGGGCTGGATCGACGAGCTGGGCAACGGCCGGTTCATCCGCACCCTGTACGAGAAGTCCTGCGCCTACCGGGACCTGCGGCTGTCGCTGCTGCGCGAGCCGCCGGGCCGGGAGGACCTGGCCACCCTGCGGCTGCCGGACCTGGTGCAGGCGTACGGGGAGCTGATCGACGGCCGGCACTGACCGGTGGCGTGGGCCGGCCGGCGACCGGGGCTGACCGGCGGCTCGGGCCGGTCCCCCGGGTGGGGACCGGCCCGCCCGCTCAGCCGTTCAGGAGCGCGGCCTCCCGCTCCCGGTCCAGCCCGACCGTGACCCGGTCGGCCCGCTGCGGCGCGCTGCCCCCGATCGAGCGCAGCCAGGCCCAGGTGTCCGCGACGGTCTCGGCGACCGGCCGGCAGCGCAGCCCGGCGCCGAGCGCGCGCTCGACCGAGCCGGCGTGCAGGAAGTCGTACAGCTCGCCGGGCGCCAGCCAGATCGGCAGCTCGGTCCACGGCTCGACGCCCGCGGCGAGGATCCGCTCCGGGTCCGTCCAACGCAGTTCGGCGTCCGAGCCGGTGGCCCGTACGCAGGTCTCCAGCAGTTCGCCCATGGTGGTGTGGCCGGACGGGCCGACCAGGTTGTACGGGCCGCCGAGCCGGGCCGCGGCGGCGTCCAGCATCCAGGCCGCGAGGTCGCGCGCGTCGATGTACTGGAGGGGCAGCTCGCGCGGGCCGGGGGCGAGCACCGGGCCGCCCTCGGCGATCCGGTTGAGCCACCAGGGCAGCCGGCCGATGTTCTCGTGCGGGCCGATGATCAGCCCGGCCCGTGCCAGCAGGGCCGTCCCGCCGAACTCCTCCTCCAGCGCCAGCTCCGCACCGCGCTTGGCCTCGGCGTAGGGCACCTCGCCGGTGAGGTCCGGGGAGGACCCGACCACCGGCGCGGTCTCGTCGGCCCCCGCCACCAGCGGGTAGTCGTACACCGACCGGCTGGAGACGTAGCCGTAGTGGCCGACCCGGCCGTTCAGCAGGCGGGCGCTGTCGCGCACCGCCGCGGGGGCCCAGGACCAGGTGTCCAGCACCGCGTCCCACTCCCCCGTGCCGAGCGCCGCGAGGCCGTCCTCCGCGGTGCGGTCGCCCACCAGCACCCGGACGCCCTCGGGCGCGGGCTGCGTGCCGCGGTTGAGGGCGGTCACCTCCCAGCCCCTGGCCAGCGCCTCCTCGGCGACGACCCGGCCGACGAACTTGGTCCCACCCAGCAGCAGAAGTCTCATGCCGACCACCCTGCGGGCAGGGCGGTCGGCACGGAACGGGAGCATGCTCTGGGCGGAATCGCCGTCAGCGAACAGCCGCCGACGAGCAGCCGTCACCGAGCGGCCGCCGGCGGGGCCGGAGCCCCGCCGGCGGACGGGCCTCAGGCCGTGGCGCGGTGGTCCGGGTCGTGCATCTCGCCGACCAGTTCCTCCAGGACGTCCTCCAGCATGACCACGCCGAGCGTGCGCCCGTCCTGGTCCAGCACGGCGGCCAGGTGGCAGGTGGCCCTGCGCATCGCCCCGAGGGCGTCGTCCAGCGGGAGACTGCCGCGCAGCACCGTGATCGGCCGCCACAGGCGGGCCGGGACGGGCGCCGACGGGTCCTCCACGTCGAGGATGTCCTTGAGGTGGACGTAGCCGAGGTAGCCGTGGCCGGCCGGGTCGCCGTCGGTGACCGGGAAGCGCGAGAAGCCGGTGCGCAGCGCCAGTTCCTCGACCTCGGCGGCGGTCGCCTTGGTGTCCACGGTGACGAGCTGCTCGGGCTCGAGCAGGACCTCGGTGACCGGGCGGCGGCCCAGTTCCAGGGCGTCCTCCAGGCGTTCCTGGCGGCTCTCGTCGAGCAGGCCCGCGTCCCGCGAGTCCGCCAGCAGGTACATCAGCTGCTCGGTGGTGAAGACCGACTCGACCTCGTCCTTGGCCTCCACCCGGAACAGCTTCAGGATGCCGTTGGCGAAGGCGTTCAGCACCCGGATCACCGGGGCGAGCCAGCGGGCCAGCCGGTCCAGCGGCGGGCCGAGCCACAGCGCGGCCCGCTCCGGGCCGGCCATGGCCATGTTCTTCGGCACCATCTCGCCCATCACCATGTGCAGGAAGACCACGACGGCGAGCGAGATCCCGTACGAGAGCGGGTGCATCAGGCCGGACGGGACACCGATCGCGTGGAACGGGCCCTCCAGCAGCGAGGCGATGGTCGGCTCGGCCAGGGCACCGAGGCCTAGCGAGCAGACGGTGATGCCGAGCTGGGCGGCGGCCAGCATCGCGGAGACGTTGGACAGCGCGTGCAGCACGACGCGGGCGCGCTTGTGCCCGGCCTCGGCGAGCGGCTCGATCTGGCTGCGGCGCACCGACACCACGGCGAACTCGGCGCCGACGAAGAAGGCGTTGCCGAGCAGGAGCAGCAGCGCGACGGCCAGTTGCAGGGCGGTCATCGGCCCTCCTCCCGGTCCTCGTCGAACTGCGCGGGCGCGGTGGTGCGCTCCACCCGGACCTCGGTGGTGCGGTGGCGGTCGACACCGGTCACGGTGAAGCGCCAGCCGGGCAGCTCGGCCTGCTCGCCCACCTCGGGGAGCTTGCCGAGCAGGTCGGAGACCAGACCGGCCAGGGTCTCGTACGGGCCGTCCGGGGCGTTCAGGCCGATCCGCTCCAGCTGGTCGATCCGGGCGCGGCCGTCGGCCTCCCAGACCGGCAGGCCGTTGACCGGCGGCAGCGGGAGCAGCTCGGGGTGGTCGTCGGGGTCGTGCTCGTCCTGCACCTCGCCGACGATCTCCTCGACGATGTCCTCGACGGTGACGACACCGGCGGTGCCGCCGTACTCGTCGACCACGATGGCCATCGGCTGGAGGCGGCGGAGCCGGTCGAGCAGCCGCTCGGCGGGCAGCGTCTCGGGCACCAGCAGCGGCGGCGAGGCCAGCTCGCCGACCCGCACCAGACCGCGCCGGGCGGCCGGGACGGACAGGGCGTCCTTGAGCGTGACGATGCCGGCGACCTCGTCCAGGCTGTCGGTGTAGACCGGGAAGCGGGACAGGCCGGTGGCCCGGGTCAGGTTGATGACGTCGGAGGCGGTGGCGTCCCGTTGGAGCGCGGCGACGTCCACGCGCGGGGTCATCACGGACTCGGCGGTCAGCTCGCTCAGCGCGAGGGTGCGGACGAACAGGGTCGCCGACTCCTCGTCTATCGCACCGGCCTTGGCCGAGTGGCGGGCCAGCGAGACCAGCTCGTCCGGGGTGCGGGCGTGCCCGAGCTCCTCCTGCGGCTCGATGCCGAAGGCCCGGACGGTCCGGTCGGCGGCGCCGTTGAGGAAGCTGATCAGCGGGCGGCAGACCACGGAGAAGGCCATGTGCGGGGCGGCGACCGCGCGGGCCACCTGGAGCGGGCGGGAGATCGCCCAGTTCTTCGGGACCAGCTCGCCGATCACCATCTGGACGACGGTGGCCAGCACCATGCCGACGATCACGGCGACGCCGCGGGTGGCGGAGTCGGGCACGCCGATGCCGGACATGACGGGCGCGAGCAGGGTCGACAGGGCCGGCTCGGCGAGCATGCCGACCACCAGCGAGGTGACGGTGATGCCGAGCTGGGCGCCGGAGAGTTCGAAGGAGAGGTGCCGCAGGGCCCTGGCGACGCGGCGGGACTTGACGTCGCCCGTCTCCGCGGAGCGTTCCACCTCACCGCGCTCGACGGTCACGAAGGCGAACTCGGCGGCCACGAACAGGCCGTTGGCGAGGATCAGGAGAACGGCTGCGAGCAACAGCAGCCAGGCGGTGATCACAGTGCCGCCTGCCTTCCGGAGGTCGGAAGCGAGGCGGCGCAGGTACTACCGGACGGATCGTCCATCGAGGGGGAGTGTCACTCCTCAGGTCGGGTTCGGGCACTCGATTTCGGGCAGGGCGGACTTTGCCCTGCTTTTACCAGCGTAGACCATAGCCGGACGGAGGCAGGGGGCCCGGTCGGCCCGCCGGGGCGGGGAGCCCCAGGTGGGAGGGCCTCCGGTGCGGACCGGAGCGCGCCCGGGGCCCGGCCTCCGGGGGCTGTGCGCCGGGCCTGTGCGCCGGGCCTGTGTGCCAGGCCGGTGCGCCGGGGCTGTGCGCCGGGGGCCGCGGGGCCCGTCCCGGGCTCAGGCGGCGGCGCGCTGCTCGACCAGGTCGCGCAGCGCGCGGGCGTGCGCGATCGCCTGGTCCTTGCCGACCCCGGACTGGATGCCCACCGCGGCGAGCGAGGTGCCGTCGGCCAGGTCGAGGGTGGCCCACGGGTCGCCCTGGCGGAAGTTGACCCGGACGATCTCGGCCCAGGACAGCCGGCGGCTGCGGACGAAGTTGACCACCGTCACGCCCTGCTCGTCGGCGCTCACCCGGGGGCGGGCCAGCATCAGGCCGACGCCGGCGAACAGCAGGCCGCTGGAGACCATCATGATCCGGTCGTTGAGCTGCCAGTTCTGCGGGAGCAGCACGGCCATCGCGGAGAACAGCACCACCAGCAGCACGCAGACCGGCAGCAGCACGGCGCGGGTGCGGCGCGGCGCCCAGGTGACGGGGAACTCGACGGACGGCGTGGACACGTGGGTCTCCGGGGGTGGCTCTGGTGGCGGCAGCACGAGGGGCGGGGACGCGGTCGGCGTCCCCGCCCCATTGAACCGTTCTTTACTCACGAGCCGGCGCGCAGGTCACCCGTACGCGCTGGTCGGAAGCGGTGGACGAGCCGCCGCTCAGAGGCGGCAGGCGTGGATGTTGGTGACCAGGATGGCCCGGGCGCCGATGCCCCACAGGTCGTCCATGATCTGCTGGGCCTCCTTGCGGAGCACCATCGAACGCACCGCGACCCAGCCCTCGGTGTGCAGCGGCGAGACGGTCGGCGACTCCAGGCCCGGGGTGAGCGCGACGGCCGCGCCGACCTTCTCGGCGCGGATGTCGTAGTCCATCAGCACGTAGCGGCGGGCCACCAGCACGCCCTGGAGGCGGCGCAGGAACTGCTCCACCCGCGGGTCCTCGCCGGCGCCCTTGGGCCGGATCACCACCGCGTCGGAGATCAGGATCGGCTCGCCGAACACCTCCAGGCCCGCGTTGCGCAGGCTGGTGCCGGTCTCCACCACGTCGGCGATCACGTCGGCGACGCCCAGCTGCACCGCGGTCTCGACCGCGCCGTCCAGCTTGGTGACCGTCGCCTTCACGCCGTGGTCGGCCAGGTGCTGCTCGACCAGACCGGTGTACGAGGTGGCGATCCGCAGGCCCTCCAGGCCCTTGACGTCCTCGACGTCCACGCCCTCGGGGCGGGCGAAGCGGAAGGTCGACCCGGCGAAGCCGAGGGCGAGCACCTCCTCGGCGTTGGAGTGCGAGTCCAGCAGCAGGTCGCGGCCGGTGATGCCGACGTCGAGGCGGCCCGAACCGACGTAGACCGCGATGTCGCGCGGGCGGAGGAAGAAGAACTCCACCTCGTTGTTCGGGTCGACGAGGACGAGCTCCTTGGGGTCCTTCCGCTGGCGGTAGCCGGCCTCATGGAGCATCTCCGCCGCGGGACCCGAGAGAGAACCCTTGTTGGGGACGGCGATGCGCAGCATGGGAGGTTGCTTCCTTACCTGTTGGGAGGGGTGTTGCCCGGACGAGCGGGAGCTCTCCGGGCGGTTGCCCAGGTGCTCCGGAGTGCTCCGGAGTGCTCCGGGTTTCTCTGGGGGTAGGTGCTCAGAGGTACTTGTAGACGTCGTCGAGCTTCAGGCCACGGGCGATCATCATCACCTGAAGGTGGTAGAGGAGCTGGGAGATCTCCTCCGCCGTCTGCTCGTCCGACTGGAACTCGGCGGCCATCCAGACCTCGGCGGCCTCCTCGACGACCTTCTTGCCGATCGCATGGACGCCCTGCTGGACGAGCTGCGCGGTACGGGAGGACGAGGGGTCGCCGGTGGCGGCCTTCTGCTGGAGCTCGGCGAAGAGCTCCTCGAATGTCTTCGAAGCCATGATGGGCCCACCTTACGGCGTGCGGGCGGACGGACGGTAAACGGTCCCGGAGCGTGGACAGTCGGGTGGACGTCCACGCCCCGGGACCGCACGGACTGTGATCAGAGCGCGGCGCGCAGCGCCACGGCGGTGGCGACGGCCGCGGTGACGGCCTCGTGTCCCTTGTCCTCGCGGGAGCCCGGCAGGCCCGCGCGGTCGATCGCCTGCTCCTCGTTGTCGCAGGTCAGGACGCCGAAGCCGACCGGGACACCGGTGTCGACGCTGACCTGGGTGAGGCCGGAGGTGGCCGCCTGGCAGACGTAGTCGAAGTGCGGGGTGCCGCCGCGCACGACCACGCCGAGGGCGACGACGGCGTCGTAGCCGCGCTCGGCGAGGCGCTTGGCGGCCACCGGCAGCTCGAAGGTGCCGGGCACCCGCAGCACGGTCGGCCCGACGACGCCCAGCTCCTTGAGCGCGCGGTGGGCGCCGTCCAGCAGGCCGTTCATCACCTGGTCGTGCCACTGGGCGGCGACGACGGCGACCTTGAGGTCGGCGGCGCCTTCGATGGTCAGCTGGGGGGCTCCGTGGCCGCTCATGTCTCTCGTCCGTTCAGTCGTGCGGGTGGGTGTGGTGGTTCAGGAGCCCAGACCGGGCAGGTCGTGGCCCATCCTGTCGCGCTTGGTGCGCAGGTAGCGCAGGTTGTGCTCGCCGGGCGTGACCTCGACCGCCTCGCGCCCCTTGACCTTGAGCCCGTGCTCGGTGAGCGCGGTCAGCTTCTCGGGGTTGTTGGTGAGCAGGGTGAGCGAGCGGACGCCGAGGTCCGCCAGCATCTGGGCCGCGATGCTGTAGTCGCGGGCGTCGGCGGGCAGGCCGAGGTCCAGGTTGGCGTCGACGGTGTCCCGTCCCTGCTCCTGCAGCTCGTACGCGCGCAGCTTGTGGGCCAGGCCGATCCCGCGCCCCTCGTGGCCGCGCAGGTACAGCACCACGCCGCGACCGGCCTCGGCGACCCGCTTCAGCGAGGACTCCAGCTGCGGGCCGCAGTCGCAGCGCAGCGAACCGAAGACGTCGCCGGTCAGGCACTCGGAGTGGACCCGGACCAGGACGTCCTCGCCGTCCGGCAGCCGGCCCGAGGCGTCCAGACCGCCGGCCGGGCCGCCGGAAGCCACCAGCGCGAGGTGCTCGACGCCGTCCAGGGTGCCCCGGTAGCCGACGGCCGTGAACTCCCCGTGCTCGGTGGGCAGGGCGGTGGTGGCGGCCCGGTCGACGTGCAGCTCGGTGCGGCGGCGGTAGGCGATCAGGTCCTCGATCGAGATGATCGCCAGGCCGTGCTCGCGGGCGAAGGCGACCAGCTCGGGCAGCCTGGCCATGGTGCCGTCGTCGTTGACCACCTCGGCGATCGCGCCGGCCGGCGACAGCCCCGCGAGCCGGGCCAGGTCGACGGCGGCCTCGGTGTGGCCGGGGCGCACCAGCACGCCGCCCTCGACGGCGCGCAGCGGGAAGACGTGCCCGGGGCGGGTCAGGTCGCCGGGCTCGGTGCCGGGCGAGGAGAGCAGCCGGACGGTACGGGCGCGGTCGGCGGCGGAGATGCCGGTGTCGACCCCCTCCCGGGCGTCCACCGAGACGGTGTACGCGGTGCCCTTGCGGTCCTCGTTGACCTGGGTCATCGGGGGGAGCTTGAGGCGGTCCAGCTCCTCGCCGGTCATCGGGGCGCAGATCACGCCGGAGCTGTAGCGGATGGTGAAGGCCATCAGCTCGGGGGTCGCGGCGGAGGCGGCGAAGACGAGGTCGCCCTCGTTCTCCCGGTCCTCGTCGTCGACCACGACCACGGCACGGCCGAGGGCGATGTCGGCGATCGCGCGCTCGACCGGGTCGAGGACGAGTTCGGGCGTCGCGGCGGACTCGGTGGCGGGGGCGGAACCGGTGGTGGCACCGTCGCTGGACTGGTTCTCGGTCATCTCGGTCATGCCGTGGCTCCCTGCGGGACGTTGGCGGACTTGGCGCGCGGCTCACGGGTGCTCAGCCACCAGGACCGCAGGCCGAGCAGCACCAGGACGAAGTAGACGGAGTAGGTGAGGCCGGAGAAGGTGTAGCCGCTGTTGAAGGCGAACGGCACGCCCACCGCGTCGACCGCGATCCAGGCGAACCAGAACTCCACCCAGCCGCGGGCCTGGGCGACCATCGCGGCCAGCGTGCCGACGAAGATGTAGGCGTCCGACCAGGGGCTCCAGGACAGGCTGGGGAAGGACGTGAAGAGCAGGGCCAGCGCGACCGTGCCGGCCGCCGTCCCCGCCGCCAGCACCAGCCGCTCGGGCCAGCTCGCGAACCGAACGGCGATCGAGCCGCCCTCGCGGCGGCCCCGCTGCCACTGCGCCCAGCCCCAGGCGGCGGTGACGATCACGATCAGCTGCTTGCCGATCAGGCCGGGGACGTGGCCGTCGAAGTAGGCCGCGATCAGCACCGCGCCGGACAGCAGCTGGACCGGCCAGCTCCAGACCGAGCGGCGCCAGCCGAGCGCGAGCCCGCCGAGGCCGAGGATGTTGCCGAACATGTCGGCCCACTTGACGTGTTCGCCGAGGACGGTGAACGCCTCGCCGCTGAGCCAGCTCACTTGGACTCCCCCGGGGTTGTGCCGGTCGGCAGGTCGGACAGGGTGGACGGGGCGGAGTCGGCGGACGGGCCGGCCCCGGCGGAGGGGGCGGCGGGCAGGTTCGGCAGGGCGCGGGACTCCAGGAGCCGCTCGACGTACTTCGCGAGCACGTCCACCTCCAGGTTGACGCTCTCCCCGACGGCCTTGGCACCGAGCGTCGTCAGCGCCAGGGTGGTCGGGATGAGGCTCACGGTGAAGCTGTCCTTCGCCGCCTCCACCACGGTGAGGCTGACGCCGTCGACCGTGATCGAGCCCTTCTCCACCAGGTAGCGGGAGATCGAGTCGGGCAGCGAGAACCGCAGCACCTCCCAGCGCAGCTCGCCCGCCGCGTCGCGCTCGCCGGGCTCACGGCTCAACAGCCGCCCGGTGCCGTCGACATGGCCCTGGACGAGGTGGCCGCCCAGCCGGGCACCGAGCGCCATGGCGCGCTCCAGATTGACCCGGGAGCCGGGCGCCAACTCGCCGAGGCTGGAACGGTGCAGCGTCTCGGCCATCACGTCGGCACTGAACTCACCGGTGCCGGCGGCCAGTTCCGGCGCGCTGTCGACGACGGTCAGGCACACGCCGTTGACCGCGATGGAATCGCCGTGCCGGGCACCCGTACAGACCACCGGGCCGCGCAGGCGGATCCGCGAGGAGTCGCCGATCTCCACGATCGAGACGACCTCGCCGAGCTCTTCGATGATGCCGGTGAACACCCGGGTTCTCCTCGCGCTTGGGCGCGGACTCCGGGGTGGCATGGGAGATGACGCGGACGGGCACCGGCGCACCGGCCCGGGGCACGACCCGTCGCCGGGGATGCCGAGGCCGCCGGGAGATCGCTCGCCCGGCACGGGAGACACCGCTCCCGCCGTACACCTGGCCGTGGACCGGGAGGCAGTCTCCTGCCGTCGGACCCACGGGTACTGCTCTTCGTCCGCCCGCGCACGCCTCCCATCCGGACTTTAACCGTCGGTCCAGGAATTTCACCTGGTCAACCGGCCGCTGGCTGCGGACGGGTCGCGGACTGTAACCGCCGGTTCGGATTTTCACCGACCCCGGAGTGCGCTGAACGTCACTGCTTGATGCCGTCATTGTGCCACGGTCGACGCAAGCGCAGGGAGAGCCTTCCGCTGTGGTCTGTTTCACGGGCTTGCGGGGAATGCGCGGCGGGGTGCTCCGGCCGCGGGGCGGGGTGCTCCGGCCGCCGGGGGCGGGGGCGCCCTCCTCAGCGGGGCGCGGGGGTGGTGATCGACGTGAAGTGAGTGACCTCCGGGGGGTGGGCGAGGTAGCTCAGCTCGCCCTCCGACCAGACCGGCCGGATCCGCCACATCGGCCCCGCGTACCCGCGCAGGGCCTCCTCGTCGCGCCAGCGGCTCAGCACCAGCACCCGGTGCCGGTCCTCGGGCACCGAGCGCAGCAGCTCGCCGCCGAAGCAGCCGTCGGTCCGCCCGAGCTGCGGGATCACCTGGGCGGCCAGGTGCGCGCAGAACTCCTCGAGGCGACCGGTCAGGACCTGTCCGGTCCAGATCCTCACGATCACGACCACCACCTCCGGCTGGCGTCCGTGCTCCCGCCGGTTCCTGGCACAGCAGCCAGGACCCAGCAGTCCCTGGCCCCATTATGAGCGGAAAACCGCTGGTGGGGAGGGGTGGCGCCGAGATTTCACGGAGGACTTCCGGCGCCGGGAGCGGGCTGCGGGAGCGAGGCCCGCCGAGCGGGCTCGGCTACATTCGCGGTATGACGACCACACCGGAATCTACCGCTCCGTCAACCACCGCACCGGACCGGCCGGGCAGCCTGTTCGACGCCCTCCGGGCGGGCGCGCTCAGCGAGCCCGCCCAGCTGCGCGAGGTCTACGAGCAGCCCGGCGAGCAGGCGCGCCGCAAGCAGGTCGACCGCCTGCACGAGGTCGCCCAGCGCCTGATCGCCTGCTCCTCGCTGGTCTTCGTGGCCAGCACGGACGCCGCCGGGCGCTGCGACGTCTCCCCGCGCGGCGGGCCGGCCGGGCTGGTCTCGGTGCTCGACGAGTACACCCTGGCCATCCCGGACGCCACCGGCAACAAGCGGCTGGACACCCTGCACAACGTCCTGGAGACCGGCCGGGTCGGACTGCTCTTCGTCGTCCCCGGCCGGGACGCCACCCTGCGGGTCAACGGACGGGCCTGCGTCTCCACCGACCCGGAGCTGCTGCGGCAGCTGACCGCCGTCGGCAAGCCGCCGCGCAGCGCGATCGTGGTCGCCGTCGAGGAGGTGTACGGGCACTGCCCGAAGGCCTTCCTGCGCTCCTCGGCGTGGAAGCCGGAGAACTGGCTCGCCGGGGACGCGCAGCCGAGTTCGGCGGAGGTCACGCTCTCGCACCTGCGAGACGAATCGCTGACCGTGGAGATCATCGAGCAGTACGAGCGGGAGGCGCTGCTGTACCGGTACGAGTGAGCGGCCGGGGGCGGCTCGTCGGGTGGTGGGCGGCTCGTCGGATGGGCGGGCGGCGGGTCCTGGCGGCGGGCCCGGCCCGTTCGGGGGCGCGGGCCCGCGCCGGCCCCGGGTCTCAGGCCGCCTTGGGAACGTCCACCACGGACGCGCCGTCGGCGGCCCGCTGAACCGCCTCGACGCCCTTGTGGGCCGCGTCCTTGCTGGCGTAGCCCTGGCCGGTGGCGACGATCTCGCCGTTGCCCGCCTTGAGCCGGAACCGGTACTTGCCGCCGGCGTCCTGGTAGATCTCGAACTTGCCCGCCATCCGGGCCACCTCCTCGTCCTCGCGGGGCCTCGTCGTGGAGCGCGCGGTGCGCTCGCTGTACGGCCCCCGGCGCCACCGTGCGCCCCGGACCTCGGCGCCCGCACCCGGGCCGCAGCCGGACGGGTGAAGCCGGATCCGCGGGGGTTCGCGGAGGTGCCGGGGCGGTCGCCGGTGGTTTGAATGGACGGATGGACTGCGTCTTCTGTGCCGTGGTGGCGGGCGAGGAGCCGGCGCACCGGGTACTGGACGACGAGGCGGCGGTGGCCTTCCTGGACCGTCGGCCGCTGTTCCCCGGGCACGTCCTGGTCGTGCCGCGCGCCCACCACCCGACGCTCGCCGACCTGCCGGCGGCCGAGGTCGGACCGTTCTTCCTGCGGGTCCAGCGGGTGGCGGCGGCCGTGGAGCGCGGGCTGGGCGCGGCGGGCAGCTTCGTGGCGGCGAACAACCGGATCAGTCAGTCGGTGCCGCACCTGCACGTCCACGTGGTGCCGCGCAATCCGAAGGACGGGCTGCGCGGGTTCTTCTGGCCCCGGCGGCGGTACCCGGACGAGGCGGGCGCGGCGGAGGTCGCGGCCCGGCTCCGGGAGGCCCTGGAGGGCTGAGGGGGTGCGGCGGCGCACGTCCACCCTGGCGTCCCCCCGCAGGCGTATCGGAGGGGGTCGAAATCCTATTCCGGTCGGATGATCATGCCGCTGCGGGCGCCTAGGCTCGCGAGCATGAACGAACTCGCCTGCCTCGTGCAGCAGACGGCCGACCGGCTCGCGGGCCGACACGTCGGTGCGGTGGTCGCCGGACTGGCCGGCGGCGACGTGGAGATCCGCGGCGCCGGACGGACCGGTCCGGGCGGCGGGGTGCCCGGGCCGCACACGCTGTTCGACATAGGCTCCGTCACCAAGGTGTTCACCTCGCTCGTACTGGCGCGGCTGGCCCTCGACGGTGCGGTGCGGCTGGACGAACCGCTCGCCGAGGTGCTCGGCGGGGCCCCGGACGGCCGTGCCGCCGTCCCCGCCAAGGGACCGCAGCCCATCACCCTGCGGCACCTCGCCACCCACACCTCGGGGCTCCCCCGGCTGCCCAGGGGCATGCTGGCACCGTCACTGCTGTCGCCCAACAGACCCGACCCGTACGCCGATTGCACCGCCGAGCGGGTGCTCGACGGGCTCGCGCGAACCCGGTTGCGGACCACGCCCGGGCGCGGATTCCGCTACTCCAACCTCGGCGCGGGGCTGCTCGGCCTGGCCCTCGCGCGGCGGTCCGGCCTCGGGTTCGAGGAGTTGGTGGCGCGCGAGGTCTGCGCTCCGCTGGGCTTGGCGGACACCTGCGTGCGGTCGGACCGGGAGCAGTCCGCGCGGCTGGCGCACGGGCACACGCCGGGCGGCCGACCGGTGCCGCACTGGACCTTCGCGGACGTGCCCGGCATGGGCGGCCTGCGGTCGACCGCCGCCGACCTGACGACGTTCCTGCGGGCCCAACTGGCCGCCGAGCGCGAGCCGGAGGCGCCGCTGTCGCCCGCGATCGCCCTCACCCGGGAGACCCGCCACCGGGTCAACCCCTTCGCCTGGACGCACCTGGGCTGGCTCGGGCACCGGCTGCACACCCAGCAGGGCGGACACCTCCAGATCTGGCACAACGGGGGCACCGGCGGATTCCGCTCGTTCGTGGCCTTCGATCCGGAGAAGCAGGTGGGCGTGGTGGTGCTGGTCAACACCCGGCGCTCGGCGGATCCGGCGGGCACGGCGCTGCTGCGCAGGCTGCAGAACGGGTTCGCGACGGCGGGCTGAGGGTGTTCGCCGGCTCCGGCCCCGGCGTCGCGGCCCCGCTCTGCCTTTGCTTCCCGTCTCGGCGTCCTTCCGCTTCCCGCTCGCTTTCCCCATCGCCCGGAATGTGCCGATCGGCACTGTTGTCGGGCGCGACGCGTGGTCGATCCTGAGCTTGCGGGCCTGCCCGGGGCCCGCGGAGCGAAAGGAGCTCGTCATGGCGGTCGTGCTGTCACCCGGCGCGGGAGGCGCCCGCCTTCCCCGCACCCACCCCCGCGGCGGGAGGGCTCGGCCGGGGCGGGATGATGGCGGGGTCGATTCGGGCCAAAAGGTGCTGATTGGCACTGTCGCCAGGGGCTGCGGCGGTCGATGCTGGGGATCCGACAGTCGGGGTTCCGGATGGGAGTCCGTCGAGTGAGAGGGGGCCGACATGGCGGTGACGTGGTCGACGGCGCGGGTGCGGTCAGCCGGTTCGGTCGGCACGACGGGTGCCACCGGTGCGACGGGTTCCCCGGGTTCGGCGGATCCCACGGGTTTCGCGGGTTCGGCGGATTCCACGGGTTTCGCGGGTTCGGTCGAGTCGGCCGAGTCGGCAGGTTCGACCGGGTCGGTCGGCGGGCTCGGGCCGCTGGTGCGGGTGCACCGGCGGTTGCGGCCGCTGTCCCGGGCGGCGCGGGTGTGGCTGCACTCCTGCGGGGTGGCCGCCTCCCTGGCCATCTGCCTGGCGCTCGCTGACTGGTGGCCCGCGCCCCTGCTGGCCGCCGCGGGCGTGGTCGCGGTGAGCGGGTACGAGCGGCTGCGGCCCGCGCCCGGGCTGCGGTCGGTACGGGTCCACGAGGGCGGGCTGGTGCTGGTCCAGGCAGGCGGCCAGGAGGACCCACTGCCCTGGCGTGCGGTCGAGGCCACCGAGTACACCCCGTACACCCCGGGAGGGCCGCACGGGGGGCAGGAGCACGGGCGAATATGGCCGGCCGGTGCGGACGAGCCGCTGGCGCTGGCGCACCTGCACGGGCTGGGCGAGCTCTTCGATGAGCTGGAGGAGCGCCTCTCCCCCGGCCTCCGGGCCGGCCTGCACGAGACGCTGCGCGCCGAGGGGAGCGTCCGCTTCGTACGGGGGCGGCTGACGGTGACGGCCTGCGGGCTGGTGCACCGGCCACCGCACCCGCTCGCCGCGAAGGAGGTCCACCGGTGGACGGAGGTGTGCTCGGCCCGAGCCTCCGGATTCGGCGAGCTGGAGATCCGGACGCACTCGGCCGGCCTGCCGCTCACCTTCCCAGTGCTCAACGCCCGCGCGGTCGCCGGCTTCCTGGAGGACCTCCGGACGGCCTCCGCCGGGTGACCGGCCGAGCCCGGAGCCACCCCCCCTAGGGGCACCGCCCGTCCTTCCCGGAAGGGACCAGTACGCCGCTGAGTGGACGTCAGCTCCCTTGCGGGCGAACTACCGTCACTGACATGAGTCGACTCCGCACGACCGCCGCCGCAGCGGCCCTGCTGCTCGCACTGCCGCTGTCCGTCGCCGCTGCCGCGCCCACCCTGGCCGCGGCACCGCCCGTCAACTCCGCCACCGCGCCCGCCTCTTCGGGGACGGACACCCGGGCCTCCGCCCGGATCGAACTCCCCCGCCCCACCGGGCCGTACGCGGTCGGGCAGGAGGTACTGCACCTGGTGGACAAGAACCGTCCGGACCCATGGGTGCCCTCCGCAGGTCCGCGCCAACTCATGGTCTCGATGTACTACCCCGCGCGCGCCGGAACGGGCACCCCCGCGCCCTACATGACGCCCGCCGCCGCCCGGGCCCTGCTGGACGACAAGCTGCCGGGCAACACCATCCCGACGGAGGCCGTGTCCGGCACCCGGACGTGGGCCAAGTCCGGGGCGCGCCCGCAGGGCGGCCACTACCCGCTGGTCGTCCTGTCCCCGGGCTTCACCATGCCGCGCGCCACGCTCAGCAGCCTCGCCGAGGACCTGACCAGCCGCGGCTACGTCGTCGCCCTGGTCGACCACACCTACGAGAACACCGGAACCACCTTCCCCGACGGGCAGACCATCCCCTGCGACCTGTGCGGGAAGCTGAGGACCCGGGAGGACTGGGCGGGCCTGGACGCGAGCCGGGCGAAGGACGTCTCCTTCGTCATCGACCGGTTGACCGACCGGCCGCACCCCGCCTGGCGCTACGCCCGCCTGATCGACCGCGACCGGATCGCCATGGCCGGGCACTCCGCCGGCGGCGCCGCCACCGTCCCGGCCCTGCTCACCGACGACCGGATCCGGGCCGGGGTGGACCTGGACGGCACCATGGACTACGCGGTACCCGACTCCGGCATCGGCGGCAAGCCGTACCTGATGATGGGCCACCCACTGGCCGGCGGCGGCGAGGACGGCACCTGGACCGAGGCCTGGTCCCGGCTGGACGGCTGGAAGCGCTGGCTGACCGTCGACGGCACCGGCCACAGCAGCTTCACCGACTTCCCGCTGTTCACCGACGGGCTCGACGTCCCCAAGGACCCGGAGAGCACCATCGAAGGCCGACGGGCCGTCTCCCTCACCCGGCAGTACGTCGGGGCGTTCTTCGACCTCCAGCTGAAGGGCATCCCGCAGCCCCTGCTCGACGGGCCGAGCGCCGCCAACCCCGAGGTGCGGTTCACCCCCTGACGGCGGCCGCCGCTCGCGACGAAGGCCACTTCGACAGGGTGCGGGGCCGTCGGCGAGCGCCGGCGCCGCCCGTCGGCCAGTAGCGCCGACGGGCGGCGCCGCCGAGGCGATCGGCGGGAGCAGCGGTTGGGGGCGGGCCAGTGCGCGGGAGACTGTACAGAGCCTCGGGCCGCGGTCCTCGTGCTGACCGTCCGCGAGAGCGGTCGACAGCCGGGGTAGCCGAGGTGGGCAGTCGGGCGGGCCGGCTTTCCGCGCGGCGACCGTCGTGGGTCGGGTGGGCCTGGTGCGGGGCGGGGGGTGCGGGGTGGGGGTGCGGGGGTGGGGGTGGCGGGCGGCTGCGGTGGGTGGGGGTGCGTGCGAAGATGGCAGGGCTGGTGGGAACGATCTCCGGACGGTTTCTGGGACGGTTCTCTGGCCATGGTGGACGACTACGCGCAGCGCGCGGGGCAGCCGGGGCAGGACGCCCTGTTGATGGTGCCGATCGCCACGGCGCTGATCGACGCCGATGGGCGGATCCTGCACTGGAGCAGTGACGCCGAGGCGTTGCTCGGACACCCCGCGCGGGAGGCGGTGGGGTCGCGGGCGGCGGCCCTGCTGGCCTCGGACGAGCAGCGGCCGGAGGTGCTCCGGCTGTTCCGGCAGATCCTGGCGGGCCGGTCGTGGTCGGGGGTGTATCCGGTCCGGCACCGGGACGGCCACCTGGTGAGCCTCCAGTTCCGCACCCATCCGATCCGTGGCCCGGGCGGCGCCCCCATGGTGCTGGCGGTGGCCTCCGAGGTGACCACGCTGCACCGGCTCCAGGCCGACCTGGCCCTCCTCGACGGGTTCTTCACGCAGTCCCCGGTCGGCATGGCGGTGTTCGACACCGACCTGCGCTTCGTCCGGCTGAACGAGGCACTGGCGGACTCGAACGGCCTGGGCATCGCCGAGCCGCTGGGCCGGCGGCTCACCGAGGTGCTGCCCGGGATCAACGGCCCCGAGTCCGAGGAGGTGATGCGCCGGGTGCTGGAGAGCGGCGAGCCGGTGGTGGACGACCTCGCGCACGGGCGCACGCCGGGCGACCCGAACCACGACCACGCCTGGTCGGCGTCCTACTTCCGGTTGAAGGACCGCGCCGGCCGGGTGCTCGGGGTGTGCGCGACGGTCATCGACATCACCCAGCGGTTCCACGCCGACGCCCGGGCGGCCCGTGCCCAGGAGCGACTGTCCCTGCTGGTCGACGCGACCGCCTCGATCGGCACCACGCTGGACCTGCGGCAGACCGCCCGGGAGCTGGTCGACGCGATGGTGCCCAGGGTCGCCGACATCAGCGCGGTGTTCGGCCTGGAGGAGCTGGTGGCCGGCGGGCGCGTCGAGCCGCCCGCGCCGGACGCCCCGCTGCTGGTGCGCCGCCTGGCGATCTCCTCCGCCGACGCGCTTTACCCGGCCGAGGCGCTGCCGGTGGACGCCGTGTACGAGCTGCCGCCGGACTCCCCGTACGCCCGGGCGCTGACCAGTGGGCGGACGGTGGTGGTGCCGTCCTGGCAGCTGCCGATGCTGGGCGAGCGCCTCGACGAGAGCCACCGCCAGGCCTACCTCGGCGACCGGCCGCGCTCGGTGCGGATCACCCCGCTGGTGGCGCGCGGCACGACGCTCGGCATGGTGGTGTACTCGCGGCGCGGTACGCGGGAGTCCTTCGCGGCGGCCGACATCACGCTCGGCGACGAGCTGTCCTCGCGCGCGGCCGTCGCGCTCGACAACGCCCGGCTGTACCTGCGCCAGCACCGGACCGTGCTGGCGCGGCAGCAGGCGCTGCGCGAGGCCAGGGCGGCGCAGGAGCGTCTGGCGCTGGTCAACGCGGCCTCCACCCGGATCGGCACCACGCTCGATCTCGCCCAGACCGCCCAGGAGTTGGCCGAGGTGGCGACACCGAGGCTGGCCGACGCGGTGGTGGTGGAGGTGCTGGAGGAGCTGGTCCGGGGCGAGCGGGAGGCGACCGCCGCCGCGGACGAACCCGCGGACGGGTCGGCGGACGGATCGGCGCTGCTGCGGCGGATGGCCTTCCACGCGGTGCCCGGCTCGACGCTGTCGCCGATCGCCCGCACCGGCAACCTGCACCGCTTCCAGCCCGGTTCGCCGTACGCCTGGTGCCTGGCGCACCGCAAGCCGGTGCTGGTGCCGCGGATGGACGAGGAGGGCATGGCCTGGTTCGCCGAGGATCCGGTGCGCACGGCCGCCGTACGGGAGCAGAACGTGCTGTCGTTCATGGTGGTCCCGCTGATCGCGCGCGGCGCCGCGGTCGGCGTGGCCGGCTTCTACCGCACCCTGGCCGACCGCCCGTACGAGGAGGACGACCTGGCGCTGGCCGGGGAGCTGGCGGTGCGGGCGGCCGTCTCGATCGACAACGCGCTGCTGTTCACCCGCGAGCGCGACGCGGCCGCCGCCCGGCAGCGGGCGCTGGACGAGGCGTGGGCCGCCCAGCAGCGGCTGTCGCTGCTGAACGAGGCCAGCAACCGGATCGGCACCACGCTCGACCTGCACCGCACCGCGCGGGAGTTGGTGGAGGTGGTGATCCCGCGCTTCGCCGACTTCGTGACCGTGGACCTGCGCGAGGCGGTGCTCAGCGGCGAGGAACCCGGGGCGGTCCCGGCGGAGGGGCCGGTGCTGATGCGGGCGGTCGCGGTCGGCGACGCCGGCCCGGACGGCGGCATGAACGGGGCGGCCGACCAGGTGGGCGAGACCTCGCAGTCGGCCGAACTGTACGCGCAGAGCCTGCGCACCGGGCGCTCGATCCTGGTCGCCGAGGTGACCGAGGAGAAGCTGCGCCGGATCGTCGCCTCGCCGGACCGGGTGCAGCCGAGCCTGGACTCCGGGGTGCACTCGTACCTGATGGTGCCGCTGGTGGCGCGCGGGCACGTGCTGGGCGGCGCGGAGTTCGTCCGCGCCCGCAACCCGGTGCCGTTCGGCCCGGCGGACCGCTCGCTGGCCGAGGAACTGGCCGCCCGCACCGCGCTCGCGATCGACAACGGCCGGCTCTACCGCCGCGAGCGGGACACCGCGCTCACCCTCCAGCGCAGCCTGCTGCCGCAGGAGGTGCACCGCACGCTCGGGCTGGACCTCGCCTACCGCTACCTGCCGAGCAGCGTGGTCAGCGAGGTCGGCGGCGACTGGTTCGACGTGGTGCCGCTGTCCTCCGGGCGGGTCGCCCTGATCGTCGGCGACGTGATGGGCCATGGCATCCGGGCCGCCGCGACCATGGGCCAACTACGGACCGTCGCAAGGACGTTGATCACCCTGGACCTGGACCCGGCGCGGGTGCTGTACCGGCTGGACGAGGCGACCGCGACGGTCGGCGAGGGCCAGTTCGCCACCTGCGTCTGCGTGGTGTACGACCCGGTGGACCGCCGCTGCACCGCGGCCAGCGCCGGACACCTGCCGCCGGTGGTCGCCGACGCCGAAGGGCGGACCCGCCTGATCGAACTGCCCTCCGGCGCCCCGCTGGGAGTGGGCGGAGTCGCCTTCGAGAGCGCCGAGTTCACCCTCCCCGAGGAGGGCATCCTGACCCTCTACACGGACGGGCTGATCGAGCGCCGGGGCCAGGACCTGGACGAGGGGCTGCAGTTGCTGCGCCGCACCGTCGCCGACCGGCGCGGCTCGCTGGAGCAGACCTGCGACGCCGTCCTGAACCGGCTCACCGAGACCACCGGCGAGGACGACATCGCCGTCATCATGGCGCAGGTCCGCCCCGAGGGAGCGGACCGGATCGCCACCCTGCCGCTCACCGGCGACCACGCGATGGTCGCCCACTCGCGCCGCTTCACCCGCGAGACGCTGGCCGCCTGGGGGCTCGAAGCACTCGCCGACTGGGCCGAGTTGCTCACCAGCGAACTGATCACCAACGCCCTGGTGCACGCCGGATCGCCCACCCAGCTGCGGCTGTACTGCAACCGGGTGCTCACGGTCGAGGTCGCCGACCGTGAGCCCGAGGTGCCGCGGATCCGCCGCGCCCGCAGCGAGGACGAGGGCGGCCGGGGCATCCACCTGGTCAACGAGCTGGCACACCGCTGGGGCAGCCGCCGGACCCAGGACGGCAAGGTGGTCTGGTTCGAGCTGGAACTGCCCCCGGGCGCCACGCCGTCCGCATGAGCGAACGGACGGTCGCCGGGCCGGAGCCGCCTTCGCGGTTGCGGGCCGCCGCCTCCCCGGGCACCACCCGGCGCGACTCGACCAGGTAAGAACCCGATTCGTCCGGCCGGGTGGAGGAGGGGTGCGGCACGACCGGGGTGCCGTCGGACAGCCGGCCGGGCAGCGGGGACGGCGGATGCCGTCATCGCCCGCCCCGGTCCGCGGCCGGGGTGGCCAGGTCCTCGGCGCGGTAGCGGCCGGAGGGCCGGCGGTCGCGGAGCAGGCCGAGCAGGACCGGCGCCACCTGCTCGGGCAGCGGCTCGCCGGAGATGTCCTCACCGGGGCCGGCCTCCTGGAGCATCCGGGTGAGCATGGTGCCCGGGTCCACCGCCCAGACCCGCAACTCCTGCTCCTCCCGGGCGAGTACGGCGCCGGCGAGGTCCAGGGCGGCCTTGCTGGCACCGTAGCCGCCCCAGCCTCGGTAGGGCTCGACGGCGGCCTCGGAGCTGATGTTGAGGACGGCGCCGCCGTGGGCACGCAGTTGGGGCAGGACGAGCTGGGTGAGGGCGATCGGGGCGAGCGCGTTGACCTCGAAGGTCTCCAGGAGGTCCGGCAGCGGGAAGTCGGCCAGCCGGGGCAGCGGCTCACTGCCGGGGCCCAGGGCGCCGTTGAGCGTTCCGGCGTTGTTGACCAGCAGGCTCGCGCCGCCGAGGTCCTCCGCGGCCTCGGCCAGATGGGCGCGGTGGTCGTCGTCGACGACGGTGCCGGGCAGCGCGACGACCTCGGTGACGGCGGCCAGGTCGTCTGCGGCGGCGGCGAGTTCGGCCGCGCCGCGGGCCGTGATCACCAGCCGCCAGCCGTCGGCGGCGAGGGCGTGCGCGAGGGCCAGGCCGAGGCCTCGGGAGGCTCCGGTGACGACGGCGACGGGGGCGCCGTGCGGTGCGGTGGCGTGCCCGTCCACGGCGGCGTGCCCATCCACGGTGGTGCGCCCGTCCACGGTGGCGCGCCGGGCCGGGGTGGCGCGCCGGGCCGGGGTGGTGTCCGCGGTGTTGCCCGCGTTGAAACCTGCGTCGATGCCTGCGTTCATGCCGCAAACGATCCCGCCACCGGGCCGGTCCGCGGATCGGCCGCCGGAACCGGGTCCGGTTCGGACCTTGGCCCTAGATCATCCGGTCGTCCCAGGGCCCTGCGTCGTCGGCCCAGCCCCGCGGGTCGGTCCAGGCGGCCAGCGTGCGGCGGGTCTCGAAGCGGCGCTCGCGGCCGGTCAGCGGGTCGGTGAACTCGACCGTCGAGGCGAGCAGCTGCAGCGGACGGCGGAAGTCGTCCGGGGCCGGTTCGGGCAGCACCTCCGGGTAGACCGGGTCGCCGAGGATCGGCAGCCCGAGGCCGCACATGTGCAGCCGCAGCTGGTGGGTGCGCCCGCTCAGCGGCCGCAGCCGGTAGCGGGCGAGGCCGTCGCGCCGCTCCAGCAGGTCGATCCGGCTCTCGCTGTTCGGCGGCGCGTCGACCTCCCGCGCGGCGATCACCCCGCGCTCCTTGACGATGTGGCTGCGCACGGTGCGCGGCAGGCCCAGCTCCGGGTCGTACCCGGCGACGGCCTGGTACTCCTTGCGCACCAGGCGGTCGCGGAACAGGGTCTGGTAGGCGCCGCGCTCCTCCGGGCGGACGACGAACATGGCCAGGCCGGCGGTGAGGCGGTCCAGGCGGTGCGCGGGGCTGAGCTCGGGCAGGTCGAGGGTGTGTCGCAGCCGGGACAGCGCCGTCTCGGTGACGTGCCGGCCGCGCGGCGTGGTGGCCAGGAAGTGCGGCTTGTCGACCACCACCAGGTGCTCGTCGCGGTGCAGCACGACCAGCTCGAACGGGACGCGCACCTCCTCGGGGAGGTCCCGGTGGAACCACAGGTGCGCGCCGGGGTGAAACGGTTCCGCCGGGGCAATCGGGCCGTGCTCGCCGACGATCTCGCCGTCCCGGAGCGCCGCGTCGATCCGCCCGGCCGGGACGGCGGGCAGCCGGTCCACCAGGTGGTCGCGCACCGTCGGCCAGGGGCCTTCGAGCGGCAGCCGGAGGTGCACCGGGGCCACGCCGTGGCGCTGCGGGAGGGGGGAGGCCGGGCGGCGGCTCTTGCGTCTCATCTCCCGGCCCAGCGTAGTGCGCGCCGGCGCGCGACCCGCGGCCGAGGTGCTGACCCGGGGCCGGGCGGGGAGAGTGGACCGAAGGCCCTCGTTCCGCCGGGGGCACCCGACCGTCCGCCGACGGCCGTCCGGCGACCGCTGTCCGGCGACGACCGTCCACCGGCGGCCGGGCGGCCCGGCAGTCGGGCACCCCGCGGACCTGTGACCAGCTCGACCGGCCCGCCGGCCGGACAACCGACCGACCCGCCGGACCGACCGGCACCACTGGAGGACGCGTGACCGCCGACGGCCCGGACGGGGTGCCGCCGCTGCACCTGCCGAGGCGGACCCGGCTGCTGCTGTACGGCGCGCTCCTGCTGCTGGTCGCCGCCGTGGTGGCGGCGCTGGCCATCGGACCGGGCACCACCCTGGCGCCGCTGCTCGCGGTGGCCCCGGTGCTGGCCGGTGCGACCACCCGGCGGGCGCGGGTGC
The DNA here is from genome assembly GCF_040636595.1 of Kitasatospora sp. NPDC036755. NCBI lineage: Bacteria > Bacillati > Actinomycetota > Actinomycetes > Kitasatosporales > Streptomycetaceae > Kitasatospora > Kitasatospora sp. NPDC036755. Next base: position 1,569 of record NZ_JBEZUT010000112.1, on the reverse strand, counting down.
CGCTGCTGGTCGGCGCGGTGGCGCTGCTCTCCGTCGGGCTGCTGGAGTCGGCCAACCCGCAGCTGCCGCTGTCGGTCCGGATCAGCGTGCCGGTCACCGTCCTGGCCTCGACCCTGGCCAGCGCCGCCAGCGTCGTCGTGGTGGCGGCCCGCGAACGGGAGCTGTTCCAGGTCCGGACGGTGGCCGAGGCGGCCCAGCGGGCACTGCTGCGCCCGCCGCCGGAGCGGATCGGGCCGCTGCGCCTGGCGGTGCGGTACGTGGCGGCGGCCGCCGAGGCCCGGATCGGCGGGGACCTGTACGCCGTGGTGGAGACCCGCTTCGGGCTGCGCATCCTGCTCGGCGACGTCCAGGGGCACGGGCTCCCGGCGGTGGAGACGGCCGCGGACGTCCTGGGGGTGTTCCGGGAGGCCGCGCGGACCGAACCGGACCCCGGCCGGCTCGCCGAGCGGCTGGACGCGGCGCTCGCCGCCCGGCAGTCGGAGGAGGGGCGGTTCGCCACCGCGCTGCTGCTCGACGTGGCGCCGGACCGGGGGCCGGTGCGGCTGGTGAACTGCGGCCACCCGCCGCCGCTGCTGCGCCGGGCGGGCCGGGTGAGCGAGCTGGAACCCCCCTTCCCGGCGCCGCCGCTGGGGCTGCTCGGGCTCACCGGCGACGCGTACCCGGACCGGCGCTTCGACCCGGAGCCGGGCGACCTGCTGCTCCTGCACACCGACGGGGTGTCGGAGGCCCGGGACGCCGGGGGCCGGTTCTACCCGATCGCGGAGCGGCTGCCCGGCCTGCACGGCGGCACCCCGGCGGACCTGCTGGACGCCGTGCTGGCGGACGTCGACGGCTGGGTCGGGGACACCGGGCTGGCCGACGACGCGGCGGTGCTGGCCATCCGCTGGGAGCCGTGACCGGGCCGCGCCGGGCCGCTCGGGCCGCGCCGGGCTCCGACGGACCGCTCGGGCGGGCTCCGACGGGCCGCTCGGGCGCGATTGTCAGTGGTGTGTGCAAGGCTCGGTTCACGGTCGGCGGAGAGCCCGCCACCGGGTGGTCAGGTGCGGATCGACGAGGGGACGGTGCCATGGGGAGCACGGCGAGCGGGTCGTTCGAACTCACCGCGTTCGAACCGGTGGAGACGGAGGAGCGGGAGGGCGCGGCTTTCGGACGGGTCCGGATCACGAAAGCCTTCACGGGCGGGCTGAGCGGGACGAGCGAGGTGCGGATGCTCTCCGTCGCGGGCCCTTCCGGCAGTCCGGCCTCGTACGTCGCGGTGGAGCACGTGACGGGTGAACTGGACGGACGCGCGGGCTCGTTCGTGCTCCAGCAGGCGGCGTGGGACACCACCGGTACGACGATACGCGTGGTGCCGGGCACGGGCGCGGGCGAGCTGGCCGGGATCACCGGGGAGTTCCACCTGACCGTCGACGAGTCCGGCACCCACACCTACGTCCTGGAGTACGAGCTGGGCTGACGGGCCGAGCGGGCGGCGCTCCTGCTCACCCTGCCCGGCATCTCGACCGGCGTCGACTCGGCCTCCGGCGTCGGCAACCTCCACATGCTGCTCGCGCACCTGTGCGGGATGCT